>JAIROC010000047.1 GCA_031257735.1 Bacteroidales bacterium
TATATTTATATTTAGCGAGCCGCGATTTTTGAATGAAAAACCCAAATCGGCGCTGTTGTGCAGGTGATACATCTGTTTCAGGATGACGAGCGTACAGAATGCAAACACAATACTGCTTATTAACTGTACGACAATCGAGGTCTTACGAAATATTTTTTTATTGCTATGGATATTCTTATTGAGCGTACGGCGACGGAAGAACTCAAGTGTAAAAAAGAAAGCCGTCAGCGCTACGACGATAATTCCTGTTATATATATGACTAATTCGAGATATATTTCCGACAACTTTATCCGGTCGCCGGATATAGCCATAAAAGAGGGAGTGAGAACAGTTATTAATGCCAGCCCAAGTATAAGAGCGGTAATCAGAGACGTCAGGAACTCTATCGACAGCATCGCAAACAGCGACTGACGCGAGGCTCCGTAAACTGCTCGCAGAGCAAGTTCCCGCTGACGCATCCTGAAACGACTGACAAACAGCATCAGACAATTGAACAGCGTACACAGTATCAGCAGCGAACCGGCAAAGGCAAGAATAATAATATGTTGAAATTTGACGTCTCTTTCGATGTTCGGGTCTTTGTAATGAACCGCAGTAAGCGGAGTAAACGTTATGTTCTTAACAGAAAATTTTTCATTCGGAAATCTGTATTCATTGAGTTTTTTCTCAAACGCTTCCATGTCAATGTCGGGAACAACTTCGACAAGCATATTTACTATCCAGTAAGACCTGTCATAATAATCTGTTCTAATCATACGCAGAAAATCGAAGGGATAATTGCTTTGTTTATGAAAACCGGTTACTACCGCGCAAATTTCTTCGTAATAATCTTCGGACATGTACAGTTTTTTACCGACAGGACTTTCGTTTCCAAACATTTGTATGGCTTTTTCGCGGGTAATTGCTATTTTGTTGCTTTCGGGTATCAAACAATCAATACTGCCTTCGACAATTTTCACGTCGAACATATTGAAAAAAGATGAGTTTATCCGGAGATAATCGGTTTTATGATTGACCCCCTCATATTTGAAATCAACACTTCCCTGTACGATTGCAGCGACGTTTGCTATTTCGGGGAAAGTGGATTTGAGACGTTCTGCCAAAGGCGATGGAATGTCTCTGCTAATTCCGGTTGGAGACAAACCGTCTTGCATGTTCATGCAATATATCCGGTCGGCATTTTTATGAAAACCGTCGTAGGACATTTCATGCCGTATCCAAAGCGTCGCCATGGCGAAACAGACGAAGCCCACTGCCAAGCCAATAACGCTTACAAGCGTCTGATTTTTGTATTTCCACAAATTACGGAAAGCTACTTTTAAATAGTGTTGTATCATGTTTTATGTCTTTTATAATTTTACAAATAACGGTACAAATGTAATACATTTTTTGAAAACGCGACATTTTTTGAGTTTATTTTACTGCTATCTGGTTTGTATTAAAAAAAACTGGGGCAATCAGACAATCACCCCAGTTTTATTTAAATTAATCATTTAATCGCTTTTATTTTTTCTCCTTTTGTTTAGAAAGAACAAAATCGACAAGATTACTATTACAAACACTATTAAAAATGGCGTACTTTTATCGGCTTTGATAATAAACCGTATCACCAACATCAACAAACTAACACCGCTATTGATCCGCTCTAAGGTTGGATTTTTATAAAAACATCCATGCAGACTGTTAATCACAAGAATCAGTCCACTGGTATTACTATCAATAGAATTATATTGAGAAAAAATAATGTACCCCAACATGAACCAAATGCTTGTTAATATAATATATTCTCTATATTTCTTGTACTCTATCATTTTCAATATCGTTATCTAGTATATACAAAAGGAATACCGGCATAATATCTTATAATAACACCATTTGGTCCATTATAATATGATACTCTCTTCGCGATATTTGAGAACCAGATTCCTTCTGCACCAGCGACTACAGTAATCCCGTACATCTTATAACGAGCAGTTGCTAAAGCAATTGTATAGGAGGCATCTGATACATTGCTCATTATATAAGCAAAATCATTTGCATCTTTATTAGTAAGATATAGATCCCATCCATACCATCGCCAGTCTGTCCCACTAGATCCAAGAGGTATCGGAGATTCATTACCTGATTTGAGGCGAACAGAATTTTTTAATTCTATAATATGTAATATTTTTTTATCTTCTGTATCTTGAACAATAACCACTTCTGTGTTTGATTTCAATTCTTTAAGAGATTGATTATTGGATTCAATTGCATTAATGAAGACATGAAATAAACGGTCTGAAATTTGTATCTGCTTTCCATTTTTTATGGATATTTCATACTGACCATTTTCATAAGTAACGTAAGGTTCTATTCTATCCTTAGCTGCTTCTATAATGAGTCTATCCGATTCTTGTATCTCAGATGATAAAGCAGAAATATCTAAATCCAAAAATTCTATAGATTTGGAAAACATATCGTCCGAATTACAGGCAATGAAAAAACTGCCCATTGTGATTGAAACTAATGCTACAATCAATAAAAATCTAAACCCTAAATTTTTATGTTTCCTCCGCGAGATTCCTTTAGCTTCCTCCTTCATGGCGCTCTCGTTTGCGCGCAAGGTCATACTGTATATCTTTTTCATATTAAATAAATTTCATTCTTTAACAACAAACTCATTTTATTTTAATTTTACGATTTAACAAAAATAAACAATGGTGCAAATTTAGTGTGTTTTTCTTTCCATAAGTATTTTAAAACATATTTTCATCCACTCCTCCCATCTTTGCCTGTCCAACAAAGTCCAATAACCATCGTTATACCCATAACCATCGTAAT
>JAIROC010000070.1 GCA_031257735.1 Bacteroidales bacterium
AGTGGGACAGAATGTTGATCTTGATATGCCGGAATTTGGTATAACAGGAATTGCAACTGTACTCGCTATTGAACCTTCACCACCAATTGTAGATGGACCTGGAAACATTGTTACTGGTACTTTTCGTCATGAAGTTGATCAAGTAACAAATTTGTTCGTTGAAGGTCAAAACAAACCAATAGGTTGTACCGATACTCATCCATTTTGGAGTGTGGATCGTCAAGAATTTGTGCCGGTTGCTCATTTACAACCAGGTGAACGACTAAGGTTATTTAATGGTGAAACAGCTCGCATAATTCAAAAATTACCACGTCCGGGACCAACTTGTGTCTATAACATAGAAGTTTATGGCGAACATGTTTATGAAGTTACAGAATATGGAATTTTGGTTCACAATGTATGTTGGTCAACAGCAAGAAAAAATTTTTGGAAAGATACTGCCAAGGCTGCGGGTGCTAGTGACAAGTATTCACCCAAAAATCTTAAACGTATGGAAGAAGGATCCCCTCCCATGTTGAAAGCCAAAGTAAAAAATAATAAAACAGGAGATATTGAAGAAGTTAATGTTTCGATGGAATTGCATCACCGAGATATACCTCAACGAGATGGTGGTGAAGGTGTTCATGAAGTTACAAATCTTGATATGCTAACACCGTGGGAACATGAAGCAGCCGATGCATTTCGGCACACGGGATATACGTTTATAGAAATAATCACTTCTGTTAAAAAATTCTAAATTTTTGAGACAGCAATAACCATGATATAAATTCGTCGTTTTTACAAATATGTGAATAAAATTTGAATTTCTGGTAGTACCTTTATATTTTTAATCCACTTTTACAAAACAATATAAAAAACAAAATGAAACACAAAGATCAAATCCTATCCTTTTTGAAAGATTTTGTTGAAGGAAAAATTCCAGTCCGCCAATATTGTAACTGGTTAGAAGAACAGAAGGATAGCATACTATCCTTGTTCAATAAAGAAACATTGAGAGATCTGACAATAAATAATATTTTTTTTGAAGAGCGCGAAAATGAGTTTCACTATCGCATGTGTCAAGTGTTATCTGATATTGGAAATATCTTACTTGAAGAGAATATTAAATTCTCTAATAAAGAAATTGATTTTCATCGCGAAGAAAGTATTAAAATTCTTAAGGAAGAGGAACCGATACGTAATTTCAGAGTAAAGATGGATAATTTTCTGCTAAAATCTCCGTTGCGATGTGAAATTGGCGGACTGGAACTTGGTCCATTTACAAAACGAATTTATAAAAAATATTGTGATGATGGTTCGCCACGCAAAATAAATGATTGGTTGACCGCTAATCTTCTTCCTGAGTTTATATGCCTACATTCAACGTTACCTAAATGGCATGCCAAAAATCGAATTATAAGCTGGCCCGTATATGGCGATATGCTGGCAATATTTTTGAAACAATTTGATGTATTTGACGAATCCAATCAAAAAACTCTTGAAGAAAAATTTGTTCACGGGATTACTGTTTATGTTTTTGGATATCGAGTTCAAATTGAAGAAGGATTCAAAATCGAATATATGGTATTTCATCATACGACAGGTGATACAAGCCAATCAATAGAAGAACATTATAAAGAGGAAGAAAAAAGGATGAAGAAAGAAGAAAAACAACGAAAAGCAAAAGAAAAATGATGATTGTTCCTATTTCTGTAACGGTTGTCTGAAAGATTTGAAATGACTTAAAATTATTATCAATATAATGGATAATTAGAGGGTAAACTTCAGAAAACGTCACCGGAAATGAAACGAATTATCGTTTTTATAATTTTCAAAAAACGACAAAATTGCGTCTTGCGCATACGATGACTGTAGATTGGTTATTGATAATTAAGCGAGGAAAATTAGACTCATTCGAAACGAAAATCGGCAGGTATAATCAGCCTTCGAGATGCCCACTTTATTTTTGTTCCAGCTTTACCGGCAATACACATTCGCTGTTTGGCACATGGAGTTGAATGTTTGGTTTTCGATCATATTTCGATTTGAAGTGGAATATCCACTACATGATTTTAAGAGGCAACACACATATATTCTGAACCATTTTTTGGGAGGTAAAAACTCATGAACATTAAAGAATCGTGGATACGAATTATCACAGTAACGTTATTAATATTATTGGTATTTACTATTGCACATTTTTATCATATACACAAGAGTAAAGCCGTAAACAATATAACTGTAACACAAACAGGTTTGTTAAAAAACGCCAATCCTACTATTATTGATCAAGTTGTCTTGAAGAAGATTATTGATATACGAGTAGGAGATCGTGTTACTGGAAAAAATCCTGAAATTGAGGCGGAGCAACGTCCTTTTCTGCTTCCAGTTTTTCCTAAAACAGAAGAATTACGAGTAGTTTATCTCCAATTCGACATGGGTGAGAGTAGAAATCTTGATATTTCTCTCTTACGATCACTTGAGTGGATTGAAGAGGTAAATGCAGTAGTGGGACAGAATGTTGATCTTGATATGCCGGAATTTGGTATAACAGGAATTGCAACTGTACTCGCTATTGAACCTTCACCACCAATTGTAGATGGACCTGGAAACAT
>JAIROC010000098.1 GCA_031257735.1 Bacteroidales bacterium
TTACGATATTGTAGAGGGTCCTGTTGCTAATGACAATGTTACCGACCGTATCATCGAATATTTGGAAAACCGTGTGTCGAAAGCCGATTTTCTAAAAGAACTTTCATATCATAGACCAAACCACCAGATTTGTCTTTGTACACTGAAATCGTTTGTTTTTTCTCAACTTTCGGATAAAACAACCAAATTGTATTTGGAAAAATCTATGAAATGCTAAAAAAAGAAATAAATAATATATAACAATTATTCTGTTAAACGCCATATAAGCGACGACAATCTTAAATAACGTAAAGAAAAACATGCTCTTTACATTCAAATAAACATGCTTGTAAAAAAATATAAGACTGAAATAGTGTCGATACAAAATCCGGCTAACGGAGAAAAAATTTAACCACAAAGTAGCAGAAGGCGCACAAAGCATTACAGATGGAATACTTATTGTACGGAGAGAAAAAAATGGTAGAATGGTCATAGTTACATGGAACTATTCCATTCAAGTCGTAGTTAAATCACATATTAAATAATGTCTAAATACAGTCGTTTAGGAAAAAACACTTTATTGGTATTCGCAGGAAATGCAGGAGCAAAATTGATAGGATTACTGATGCTTCCTTTTTATACTCGCTGGCTTCCGGTTGAAGATTATGGGACAACAGATATAGTAAATGTTTATGCTACCTTACTGTTAAGTATAGTGACAGCATGTATTGCAGACGCTGTTTTTATTTTCCCCAAAGGACAACCGGTAGAAAAACAAAAGAGTTATTTTTCATCAGGACTGTTGTTCTCTTTTATTTCGCTGTTAACTACGGCTTTGATATTCGAAACAATTAATATCGTTTGTCAATATAAAAGAGTATCCAATAGTTTTATCGACAATATATGGCTGATTTACGGTTTATTGACAACATCTTTTTTGCAGCAATATATACAACAGTTTACTCGCAGTATAGACAAAATGAAAGTATACAGCATTACAGGTATTATATTGGCTGCAGGTACAGCATTATTTTCCTTTTTTATAATACCCAAATGGGGTATATATGGATATGTGACAGTATTGATTTTGGCTAATATATTGGCGGCAGTTTATTCTTTTTTATTTTCGGGTTCTTTCAAATATTTTATGATTGCATCCATTAGAAAAACAGTATGTATGGAAATGTTAAAGTATTCGATACCGTTAATACCCAATGTCATTATGTGGTGGTTGGTAAATACTCTGAACCGTCCTTTAATGGAAGGTTATTTAGGAATGCATGCCATTGGTATTTTTGCCGTGGCAAATAAATTTTCAGGAATGCTGGTAGTTATATTTTCCATATTTACTGTTTCATGGCAAATTTCCGTATTGGAAGAATTTGAAAAAAAAGACTATTCTATATTTTTTAATAAAATATTACGACTATTAGTTGTTGGTTTAATGTTTTGCTTTTTCATTATTTCCATTGGCAGCAAATTTATTGTTTCTGTTTTTACAACAGACGATTTCTATGAGGCATGGAAATATATTCCAATATTAGCTTTGGGAGCTGTTTTTTCAAGTATTGCAGCTTTTGCAGGCAGTAATTTTTCGGCAACACGTGAAAGCAAGTATTACTTTTATTCAAGCGTATGGGGCGCAATAGCTGCGATTTTGTTTAACTTCATTCTTATTCCAATTGCCGGAACTATGGGAGCTGCCGTCTCAATACTGTTATCATTTGCGCTCATGGCAATACTCCGTATAAAATATGGATGGAAATATGTGAAAATTCAAAATCTTAAAATCTATCTATTAACGCTATTAAGCGGAGTTTTGACTATTGTTGTTTTGTTGTATGTGCCAAAAATTTGGATAAAATGGCTTATAATAACAACCTTGTTCTTCTCGTTTTTAATAGTAAACTATGACCTGAAAGAAAACATTATAAAACTTTATCATAAAATAAAAGAAAAGAAAACATGACATTTCAACAAAAAACAGATGAATTAAAAAAACTAATAGAGGAGGCATTAATTCCAATTTTACATGACGATTACATTCATTTAGATTTACCTTATCATCCAAATATTGGCGATACATTAATTTGGGAAGGGACAAAATCTTTTCTGAAAACATTACCATATAAATGTTTATACAAGGCGTCTGAATCGACATTCAGACATAAAATAATACCTGAATCAGTTATTATTTTACTTCACGGAGGAGGAAATTTTGGTGATTTATGGCGAATACATCAGACTTTTCGTTTAAAAATAATTAAACAATATCCGAATAATAAAATAATTATTCTACCTCAAACGGTTCATTATGAAAATGCATCAACTCTTAAAGATGACTCTATTATCATGGCGGAACATAAAAATTTAACTATTTGTGCAAGAGACCGGAAATCATATAAAATATTAAAAAACAATTTTTTTAATACTATTTTGCTCGTCCCCGATATGGCTTTCTATATGGATCAAGAACGGTTGAACAAATACACAGTTAAGCCAACTAAAGAGATTCTTTTGCTAAAAAGGAATGATATTGAACTTTCAAAAAAAAACAATTATCACCAATATATATCGGAAAAGGGAGCAATAGAGATACACGACTGGCCAACTATGGAACATAATTATTTCGTACAAAAGGTTATTTTTAAATTAATTGAATTATTTTTTTTCCCTAAAAATGTAGTTGACAAATATGCAGAATGTATATATAAGCCTTTTCTTATACGAACAGGTATTCAGTTTATAAGTCAATATAAATACATTTATACAACTCGACTGCATGTTGCAATTCTGTCAATATTACTCCAAAAACCTTTTACTTTTTTTGATAATTCGTATGGTAAAAACAGTTCATTTTATGACACATGGCTATCTGATATTGATACTATAAAATTTATACAATAATGTTCATGAATAAAATATCTATTGGAATACTTTCATACAAAAGAACAGATTTACTTGTAGAAACAATAAAAAATATAGTTGTATCAAATTATGAGATAGATTTAATCATACTCAATAATAATAAAGATATTGACATCAAAGAAGATATTGACATGATATTAATTGATAAAACTAATATAACGATGCAATATATCTGGTTTCATAAAAATCTTGGAGTAGCTACAGGCAGACGAGAGATTTTGTTTGCATGCAAAACAGACATTATAATTATGTTAGATGATGACGTTGTGATTCCATCAATAGATATAATCATTTCAAATGTAATTAATGAATTTGAAAGTGACAAAACTTTAGGAGGAGTTGCATTCAACATCATTGATATTAAAACAAACAAACATAATCGTTATGAAATGCCTCACAAAAATAAAAACAGAAATATGGAAAAGAAATTTTACACCTATTTGATGATTGGAGCGGGACATGCATTACAAGTATCCAAGGCTATAGAAGTTGGTAATTATCCTGATGATTTCGGACTGTATGGAGCTGAAGAAATTGACTTGTCATTTCGTTTAATCAACAGTGGATATAAAATAATTTATAATCCTGATTGCAAAATAATTCATAAGAAATCGCCTGATGGTCGATTTTCAGGAGATACCACAAATTATCAGGCATTCGTAAATAGAACAAAAATAGCAAAAAGATATTTCAAACTTCGATATTTCATTACTTGTTTCTTTGTGCGAAGTATATATTTTCTGTATAAAACTAAAAACATGCGGGTATACATTCAAGCGGCAAAAGACATATTTCAAGATAAAAAAAGAAGTCCGTTTACTGAACAATTTTATAAATATGTAAAAAGCGTTGAAGGCTTTTTATATTACTAATATTATTAATGTATCGCAATATGTTTATAAAAATCGAAAAATCATGAAAAGAATATTATTAGTTTTCGGAACTCGCCCCGAGGCCATAAAAATGGCTCCTTTAGTTAAAGAGTTAGGAAAATATCCTAACCATTTTGAGACAAAAGTATGTGTAACAGCGCAACATCGTCAAATGTTAGATCAAGTGCTTTCATTATTCGAAATAAAGCCTGATTATGATTTGGATATAATGTCTTCCAATCAAGATTTATATGATATAACATCGAGAATCCTTTTGGCAATGAGAGATGTACTCAATGACTGTAATCCCGATATTGTATTAGTGCATGGAGACACAACTACCGCAATGGCGGCCGCTGTTGCCGCTTTTTATAAAAAAATAGCTATTGGGCATATTGAGGCCGGATTAAATATTTTATTCAAAATATTTGCCTGATAAAACAATCAAACAAAAAATAAAAAAATATTTAATGAGGTATAAAATATTTCGCTTTATAGTAAATCTACTCGGGTATTTCTTAGAACTGAT
>JAIROC010000201.1 GCA_031257735.1 Bacteroidales bacterium
AAAAAATAATGAAGATAATGATAATGACAACGCTAATAAGAGCAACAACATTATCGATAATAGCGACGACCTTAAATAATTAATAATTAAAAATTAGAAATTAAAAATGAGGGAACAAGTGAACAGGAAAATAAATGCAGGCATAGCCTGCTCGGATAGAGCGAACGAGGTAGAACCTCGTCCGAACGAAGACAGAGCAATCACATCGACGATTAGCAAGTCCCGCAGGGACGACACTTTATTAACCGTATGCTTTAGCTTACGGGGCATAGCCTGCTCGGATAGAGCGAACGAGGTAGAACCTCGTCCGAACGAAGATAATAACGAAACTTGTTCACGCTGTCTACTTCTCCTATAAAAAAGTAAATAATATAAAAAATAATTCAATAAATATATAGAACATGCGAGTAAATTTATTTAGCAACGCGACCAAAAAATTGTCGCAAGACGAAATCTTTATTTTAAGTCATAACGTAATAAATAACATTAAAACTTTTAAATCAAAATAATATGTACGGAGAAAAATTTAATTTAGGAATGGATGAAGAGATTTTGAAAATCAATTCGCCAAAAGAACATTGTAAGGGTCCTTATATTGTCGTATTCAAAAGTCCAGAAGGACGTTGGGTTATTGTAGGTTTGGATTGGGATAATTCCCCGACATTGGGGATTCGTTGGTTTTGGGATAAAACAGGGAACCCGAGTTCAAGAGGCAATGCTACATGGTTTATACTACCAAAAGCATTGCATAATACTATACTGAATGGTTTACCTTTGGATATGTCATTCAGAAATAAAATCAATCGCTTTTTGACCGGCGAAATTAGTGGTAATGAATTAAAGAAAGGAGGCGCGAAATGAACAAGATTATTTTAGTGTGTTGTTTTTTTGTCGGAATATATATCGGATGCGCACAAAATTCGAGAGCGTTAACGCACAAAGAAAAAGCGGATATTCAGTATCAGTTAAGTCTTATGGCTGAAAAAGCAACAAGTAAAGCAGTTGAAATTAAATACGAATCCTATGGCGACGGTATTGAAGATATACGTTTAAAGGAGTCATATAAAAATGTTTATAAACAGTTTGAAGGAGTAACAGCGCCATCTGACAATGTAATTTTAGTGGAATTTATTAGATATGGAACGAAAATAAATAATATGGTTGAGGTTACTGTATCATTTGAAACTGGAGGCGGATGGAGTTATGATATTACGTCAAAATATGATTTCAACACGCATAAGTTTGAAAGGGCAGATGATATTTTTATGTATATGTGCGCGCAAAAAGGAGAATATGAGGGCATGGAAAATGATACTTGGTTATGGAATGTTCAGTTAAAAAATGCTTATAACAAGGTAAAGAAAGGAGATGCGAAATGAAAACTATAAACGACTTAAAAAATATCAAATCTCTAATTATCAGAGGTTCGCAAAACAGTGGTAAATCTACAACCATTCAAGAAGTATGTAAGCAACTTAATTGTTCTGAAGTGTATAAATTGAATTTTAACAAGAAGATTCTTAAAAAATCAACAGTAGATGAAATTTTCAATGGAACTTACATTATCTATATTGGAAAGGAAGTTATACTGATAATTGCTGGTGCACCGACCGAACAAAAGAAATCAATCAGGATAATTTTAGAACTTTGCATTGAACTGCAAATTGAAATTTCATTTGTTTTATCGGCAAGAAGATTTGCAGAACGAAATGATTTTAACACAACAAGCGAATTGAAAAGATTTACTACTTTGTTGAATACAATCAAGATTGAAAAAATCAGTGGAGATTTTAGGAAAAGCGAAGAATGGCAAAAAAGGATTAAAGAAATCGTAACAATAATACAAAATAATTTAAAAGGAGGTGTGAGATGAAAGATAAAGTATCAAAAATAAAAACTTTGTTTGTTCTGCTGTTTTTTGCATTTGCAGGGTTTAACAATCTTTTTGCTCAACAACAAACGGAGTATGAAAAGAAAAATGCTGAATTATTATCTCAAATTAAGATAAAGTGGGGCGCTAAAGTAGCAGAAGAAGTAAATGCTTCTGCGGAACGCGATGGCTATAAGAAATTCTCACAATCTTTCGCTGAAATATCTCTGTTAGATGCGCTGGAATCTGCATTCGGAGGCGCACCATTAACACCTGAACAGAGAAAAAGGATAGAACCTTTTGTTTGGTATGCAAAAGAATGGGGGAAAATACAAAACCTGAGAAGAGATTTCGATAATATAAAATTATCTATAAAAATAGATTTTCAGAAATGGAATCAAAAAGGCGAATTTGAAAAGCAATCTGATTTTGAGGAACGCCAGCAAAACCAATCGCAAAAAAAGTTTATTGAAATTTGCATTGAAAAGATCAAGGCAAAAATAAACGAATTCGGAGATTACGATTTATACAGAGAATTATTAACATATGAATCCGAAAACGAAACGTTTCCTATTTATTTTAAATTTAATGGCTGGAAATGGAGCAATGAACTGAAAATTCCAATTAGCAAAGCAGAAGATTTCAAAACCGAATGGAACGACTTGGAATGGCAAAAAAATGAATACGATTGGTGCTTTTTTGAAAACACTTTACTTCCAACTACAATTACTTTGCAGAAAAGTAACACAAAATATAATTTTGCTCCTCCTGCGGAAAAGCAACAGGAAATTTCGTTTGTTTTCAACGATTTTGGAGTTGAAAACAAATATTTGAAAGATTTTGTTTTTAAATATTCAATAGCAAAAGAAATAGCACAACAAGAAGAACGACAAAAACAAATTCGCGACTCATTGGAATTTGCAACATACAATGAACGCTTGGATTCAATTGTCAATAATTATAACCGTAAATTACTTGAAATCTCATATAATATTAACAAAAAGACAATTACCAAATCCTATCGGTTGGACAAAAATAATATAGAAGATGAATTATCTTTGAAACGCGACTTTGAAGAGCAATCAAATTCTATCAAAGAAGAATTTGAGGATTTGAGCAATAAATTGAAAAGACAGTATGAGACAGAATACCAGATTAACGGAAAATTATTTGCAAACAAAGATGAATTTGGCAGTTTTTACGCACGAGGCAATGATACGTATCAGATTGAAATACAGAGGCGGAAAGAGGAAGAGGAAAAAACGGAAAAACTAAATTACCTTTCGTCAAATGCAGAATTTATTCAATTGATAAAATTTAAAGACGTGAAATGGCCATACTATCTTCAGGCAATTAATCAATATGCAAATGCAGGGTATACGAATGTCATAGAAATGAAAAGAATTATATCGTTGATGGATAAAATTAAAGAGAAGCCATATTACCCGCAAGCTGTTGATATAGTAGTTAAAAACAATGAGAAACTCAACAAGGAATACACGAAAAACGGACAATACTTTAGGGATAAAGTTGAGTTTTATGAATCATTTATATCAGGAAATTACAAAGATATTTTAAAGGCAAAAAAGAAAAAGTGAGTACATTTATTCTCCGAACAGGCTATGCCTGCATTTATTTTTAATACATTTTCCATTTCAACTATCGACATGTCATCCCTACGGGATTTTTTGAGCGTTATCCCATACCGTAAGCTAAAGCATACGGTTAATAAAGTGTTGTCCCTGCGGGACATATAGCCAATCTTGGTGTTGATTAAATAACTATTAAAATTACGACAATCCAATCTGTGCCAAGTCAGGAGTTCTGACGAATTCGTTTTTCTTTTTGTATATTTCATGTGTTTTTCAGGAAAGATAATACATTTCCGTTAATTCGAGAGACTACTGTCAATATTTATATATCAATATTTTTATTTTATCGATAATCAATTTATTTCTATTTGGATTCCATATATAACACTGAAAATGAAGTGTGGTATCGGATACATTTTGTTGAGGAACAGTAAAATGACACTGAACTTGATTTTGAGAATTATCCATACCCAAATTTCGCCACATAACAAGACTATCATGTTGAGAGGAAAGTGTATAAACAAGAGAAATGTCTTGGGGATTTCCATGATAATAACAGGACATATCGAAAACAAAAGGTTTGTTCGGTAGTTCACAAATAGGTATAAGATCATAAAATTCCTCATTCTTAATGGAAATATCAACAGCATATTTAGAAGAAAGCAGATGCGTTAAGTTTTGGCAATAGTGTGTATCTGACAATAATTTATCTTGAGAACATACATAATGATTGCTGTTTCTAAAAATTTCCAATTCTCTCATCATTTTTTCTTTCTTTTTCTTATTATCCGATTTTCGGATTTTCAAATCAGAAGAAACTATATAAAGTTCATTTTCGGATAAATAATAGTTTTCTGAATAATAATCAACAATATGGCGATTACCGTTCATAAAAGGAATTTTATGAGTTGAAATATCAGATGTCGAAAACAGATGACCACCAATGGAACTGCTCACAAGAGGAACTTTGATATGATAATTTTTTAAAAAAGATAATATGGTTTCATAGATATCCAAATGACTGACAATTTGATCAAAAGTGCAAGTCTGTTTGAGTGCGGCAGAATAAATGATAAGCGGAACATGGTAACGTTTTAAGGAATTGGCAATCGGTATTTCAGTCATTGGATGGTCACCCGTAATAATAAAAACAGTATTTACAAATTCAGGACGACGTGCATATTCCTTCATTAACCAACGTAATTCATCATCAACAAAAAGAATTGATTTGACATATTTTTTATATCGATCGAAGAAATATCTATCACTATCCGATAAATTATGCATCAGTTGATTTAATTTATCATTATATTTTTCAGTGTCCGCTATATTAAAGGGGGTATGCATACTTCCTGTGAAATAAATGTCCAATCTTGGAAATAAAGGTGATGTGTCAATGACATTCATCGCTTGCGAAAATAAATCCCTGTCATTATATCCCCAGAAAAAATGATCATTCCCAACAATGATTTTTTGATAATGATCACTAAATTTATCCTTATCTACTATCAAATCAATATCATTATAGCTAAAAAATCGGTCTTTCTGATGAAACCATGCCCCTTGACCATAAAAAAAAGTAGAATAATAGTGACTGGCTTTAAGAACAGAAACCAAAGAGTGATGTTTAGGCAATGTTTCCATTAAGGTAAATCCTATCTTTCCGTAAGGCAATCCACCTAAAATAGAAGGAATCACTGCATAAGAGCGTTCTCCAAGCGTAAAACAACGATTCCAATAAAGCCCCTGTCGAGACAAAGAATCTAAAAACGGCATTAAAGAAACCCCTCTGTAAGAATGAATAAAATCGTCATTCAATCCTTCTACAATCATAAAAACAAAATTGGGAGCCCTATCAAAAGCGTTAAAATATTTACTCAAAGAATCACTTGCATCCAAATAATGAACAAACGGATATTCCGTATTTAAAAAGTGTTTATCGGGATGCAATTTTTGATAGGCTAATGCATCTTCTATCGTATAATGATGAGAATCTATTACAATATGATAAAGTTCTTTCGAACATTGACGATAAAAAAAGAAAGATTTATTCGGGAAAAAAGTACGGTCACTGGGTATTCCGATAATATGCCACACAACCACAAAAGACAGTAGACAACACTGAACTGTCAATGTTCGCTTTGTTATTTTATCCGACCATTGTTTTTTCCCTACCCAAAGAGTATAAAGAATAATGCCTGTTCCAATCAAGAAAGCCCCTATTCCGTATCCCCAAAAAGAATCATGAACAGAAAATACCGTAAGGATTATTTCTCTCACAGAATGTTGAAAAACAAAAATATCCAACGGCTGCAATTGATAAACAAAATAACCCAACAGTATTAAATGTATTTCTGAAAAAAAAACAATCAAAACTGTCATCAAGCTATCAGCTATCTTTTTTGAGTAACGTCCAATCACATGATAAAGCGGATAAAGAAGAAGTAAAACAGAACTTGTAACAAATATATCATGAAACAAACCTGTCAATTCCAATAACAAAAAAACCTTTGTCACTCCTGCTTTTAATCCTGTTACGCAAACTTCAATCGTTCTGAACGTACAAACTAAAGTCAGCGACAATAATATCCATTTAAAATAATGCCTGTAAAGATTTCTCATAAAAAGAAAACTCATAACTCATAATTCCTAATTTCCCTTATGATTTTCATGGAATTTTTTCAGTCTGTCTTCCAAATCAGGAAATTGGTCTCGGTTTACCAAAGAAACACAAGCACGTAACCCTTCAGTTCGTTCACTTCCCGTTATTGATAGCGATATAGCGCTAATGCCGTAATAAAGAAATTCTTTTAAAAGCTCTTCTCCCGTAAATCCCGGGTAACTAATCGTAAAATAAAATCCATCGGAAAGTTCTTTGTCTTCGTCTTTGTCATAAACTATTTTGAATCCATTGTCTATGAATAATTTTTTCATGATATGGGCTTTTTCCGCATAATCTCTTATTTCGTTGACAAAATTATATGTTCCATCATTACAAGCTTTCAAGATAGCCGCCATAGCATATTGGGCGGAATGGGATGTCCCTGAACTAAGAGCATATACAGCGCCATAAACCATTGCCCTACCCAAACTGTCCGTACCGAAATAAGGCATCAAATCGGGATAGGTAGCTGTAAATAAACTATCCGATATAACCATAACCCCAAGACGTTCCCCCGCATAACTAAAGGCTTTGGAACTTGAAATAAGCAATACATATTTATTCGTATATTTTGCAATTGTTGCTTGATAGGGCGGTTTACCCGGTGTAGAAATATCCTGCCGAAAATCCATTCCAAAATAGGCAAGGTCTTCGATTACGATTGCCTCATATTTTTTTGCAAGTTCTGCAATAATTCTTAATTCCTTATCGGTAAAACATATCCATGAAGGATTGTTGGGGTTTGAGTAAATGATAGAATGGATATTTCCTTTAGACAAATAACTTTCAACTTTTTCTTTCAGTTTATCACCCCGATAATTGTAAACGTCAAAGGTTTCATATTTTGCTCCCAGAATACGGTGCTGTTGTTTTTGTACGGGAAATCCCGGATCAATAAAGAGAGTAGTATCTTTTTCTTTTTGTAGACGTTGGAATGTCAAAAAGATAGAAAATCCACCCTGCATAGAACCAACAGTGGGAATACAAGAGGAGGGGGAAACATCAATATCTAAAAAATTCTTACAAAAACGAGACATTTCTGTTTTAAGTTCAGGAACACCTTCGATATCTGGATAAATAGCAGCTACTCCGTTATTTAATGCGTTAATTTGGGCATCAACGCCAATCTGTACAGGGGGTAAACCCGGAATACCCATTTCCATGCGAACAAATTTTTTACCTGTCGCTTCCTCTATTTCGTTGATTAATCTCTTTATTTCGCGAATAGAAGCAAGACCGATATTTTTTATTCCGCTCTCTGCAATTTTTTGTTTTACAACATTATAATTAATTGGTACATCTTTCATATTACTGTATTTTGTTAGATATAAATGAGAAGTTCAAAGGTATTAAAAAAAACAATATGAATGGCGCTAATTTTCTTTATTATTCGTCACAGATGAAAAATTGTTGTTTTGAAATTTTTGTATTGTTGTTTTTTGTATCTTTGCCAATTCTCATGTAGAACGTGTAAAGGAATTAATTATACTCGTATGATATTATTACTGTGTGTAATATCATAAGGGGATATACATTTAAAATTAAAAATATTTTGTAATAATGAAAGTATACCAGACAAATGAAGTTAGAAACATTGTCCTGTTAGGGGGCTCAAGAGCGGGAAAAACCACATTAGCAGAAGCCATGTTATTTCATGGAGGCGTTATCAGTCGCAGAGGAACCGTGGAAGACAAAAATACCACTTCCGATTATCGAGAAATAGAACTTGAACGTCAAAATTCAATTTATTCTACCGTATTGTATGCAGAACACGACGGGGTGAAGATTAATATTATTGATTGTCCCGGATTTGATGATTTCATAGGAGAAATTGTTGGTGCATTACGTGTTGCCGATGCAGGCGTGATGGTGGTAAATGCTCAATCAGGCGTAGAAGTTGGAACTGAAATTCAATGGCGCTGGGCTAAAAAAACCAATATTCCCCTTTTGTTTGCCATCAATCAATTAGACCATGATAAGGCAAATTTTGATGAAAGTATTCGTCAATTAAAAGAAGATTTTGGAAATAATGTTACTATCATTCAATATCCTGTCAATGCAGGCGTCGGTTTTGATGCTGTAATAGACCTGATGCAAATGAAATTGTTGAAATTTCCTGTCAATGGAGGAAAAATGATTGTTGAAGATATTCCTTCTTCCGAAGCAGATAAAGCTGCCGAATTACAGGCAATATTAATTGAAAATGCTGCTGAAAATGATGAATCTCTTATGGAAAAGTTTTTTGAAGCAGGAACACTCTCCGAAGAAGAAATCATTAGGGGATTACGATTAGGTATTCGCAGTCGCGGAATTTTTCCTGTTGTTTGCTGCGCGGCAAAAACCGATCAGGGAATTGTTCGTTTAATGGATTTTATCAAAAACAATTGTCCTTCTCCAGACGAAATGCCCGGAGTAAAAACAACAAAAGGGAAAGAGTTAAACTGTAATGTAAAAGACCCTCTGTCTGCCTTTGTATTTAAAACATCTGCAGAACCTCATTTGGGCGAAGTTTCGTTCTTTAAAGTATTTGCAGGTGAAATAACCGAAAGTATGGATGTTGTAAATGGCTCAAACGGTTCAAAAGAACGTGTTTCTCAATTGTTGTGCGTGGCAGGTAAAAATCGGGAAAAAGTAGAAAAAGTAGTTGCTGGAGATATTGCCGCAACCATTAAATTAAAAAACGTTCAGACGCAAAACACCTTCAATTCGGTTAAAAATCCGGATGACATAATTGTCCCAACCGAATATCCCGAACCGAAATTTAGGACGGCTGTAAAAGCAAAAAGTTCATCGGATGACGAAAAGTTAGGAGCTGTTTTAAACGAAATTCGCAAAACAGACCAAACTTTTTTAATGGAACAGTCCAAAGAGCTAAAACAGACGATTATTTCGGGGCAAGGAGAACAGCATCTCAATATTATTAAATGGATTATTGAGAAAATAAATAAAATAGAAATAGAATACATATCGCCCAAAATTCCATATCGGGAAACGATAACCAAATCGGCAGAATCTATGTATCGGCATAAAAAACAATCAGGTGGAGCTGGTCAATTCGGGGAAGTCCACATGTTGATAGAACCGTATTATGATGGCATGTCCAATCAAACCAAATATCCTGTTCGCGGGACGGAAACGCATGATTTGACTTGGGGCGGAAAATTAGTGTTTAACAACTGTATTGTTGGAGGGGCTATTGATGCCCGATTTATGCCTGCTATCTTAAAAGGTATTATGGAAAAAATGGAAGAAGGTCCTTTAACAGGTTCTTATGCGCGTGATATTGTTGTTAATGTTTTTGACGGTAAAATGCACCCCGTTGATTCCAATGAAATGGCGTTTAAACTTGCTGGACGTAATGCTTTCAAAGAAGCATTTAAAAATGCGGGTCCCCGTATTTTGGAGCCTATCTATGATGTAGAAGTATTTGTTCCTTCGGAAAATATGGGTAACGTAATGACCGATTTGCAAGGCAGACGCGCCGTCGTAATGGGAATGGATAGCGAAGGTAATTTTCAAAAAATACGGGCTAAAGTTCCTTTGTCAGAAATGAATAAATATTCTACGTCTTTGAGTTCTATCACAAGTGGAAGAGCTTCTTATGGGATGAAGTTTTCCGAATATCAACAAGTTCCAACCGATGTTCAGACTGCCCTGCTAAAAGCATACGAAGAATCTCAAACAGAAGAAGATTAAAAGGGTTAACCCATAATATTTGCCTGTGTTAGATTTAGATAAAAATAAATTGTTTATTATTTGTTCATATTTTTAAGGTTAGTGATTAAGGGAGAGAATACATTCTCTCCCTTTTATT
>JAIROC010000334.1 GCA_031257735.1 Bacteroidales bacterium
TCATTTCCGCTCCTTTGTTTTTGACAAGGTGTTTATATTTCAACGAAGGGGAGGGGATAAATTCGGGGATGCCTAATTTTGACCATTTAGCATCGACGGAGTCAATAGTTTCGTCGTCCATACAAACGACGTTTGGCCAGGGTCTTAAGAAATTTTCTTTGCCAAATTTTGTACGTGCGTCCACAATCAGCGAATTGTTTTCAATTTTGCAGTCGTAGTTCACGTCGATATTGTTACCTGCGAGCCATAGACAGGTTTCAAAATCGGAGACATCTATTTCCTTATCGAAAATCACAAGTAATTTGGCTTTAGTTGTTGGAATATTATCCTCATTACAAAAGATATAAGTTGTACCGAACGATTCGTGGACAATTGTTTCTTCTTCAAAAAGTTTTCGTGTTGCGTCGATACACATTTTCCCGCCGAAACCCGGCTGATGTGCGGCATGGTCGAGTATGTCTAAAGGTCCTTTGCTGAAATATGTATCCGTAGAAGGGTTCCAATATTTGCCTATTGCATCGAATATTGCGCTGACACTGTATGCATTGGAATCGACTATAATGATTATTTTACAAAACATCATTTGTCCTGCGCCCCACATTGCGTTTGCAACTTTAACAGCCTGTCCGGGATACGTTTTGTTGATGGATATAACGGCAAAATTATGTGATACGCCTTCTTTGGGGAGAAATAATTCCTTGATTTCCGGCGCGATAAGCATTTGTATTGGTTTGAGGAAAACTTTTTCTATAGCTTTTGAGATATAAAAATCTTCCTGTGGAGGAACTCCTACTATGGTAGCGGGATAAATAGCTCCTTTTCTGTGTGTTATACATGTTACGTGCATTTTGGGATAAAGGTCTTGTAACGAATAGAAACCTGTATGGTCGCCAAACGGACCTTCCGAAACAAAAGCCTCTTTTGGGTCGATATATCCTTCAATCACAAAATCAGAATCTTCGGGGACTTCAATATCTTGGGTAAGACATTTGACTAAACGCACAGATTTTTTTCGCAAAAAACCGGCAAACAGATATTCGTCCACATTTTCGGGAAGCGGAGAGGCTGCACACCAGGTATATATGGGGTCGCCGCCAAGCGAAACAGCGATTGGCATAAGTTTTCCGGTTTTTTTGTATCCCTCGAAATGTATGGCTCCGGTTTTGTGTCTGTGCCAATGCATTCCGGTAGTTTTGTCGTCGTAAATTTGAAGCCGGTACATACCGACGTTCCGCAATCCTGTCTCAATATCTTTTGTATGTACCAAAGGCAGAGTAATAAAACGTCCGCCATCATGAGGCCAGCATTTCAGAATCGGCAAATCGCCGAATTGTGGCGATGGCATAACAACTTCCTGACAGGTAGGATTTTTCATCTTGACTACTTTGGGAAACCAGCTTGATATATCCGCAAGAGTCGGCAAAATTTTCAACTTTTCCAGCAAACTCAGTTTCGGAGTGGACAGATTTTTGAAGAGTGAATCTATTTCCTTCGGTATTTCATCTAAATTTCTTACTCCCAATGCATACGCTATACGATTATCCGAACCGAAAGCGTTTATCAGCACAGGAAATTTCGTGCCTGTGTTCATAAACAACAAGGCTTTGCCTTGATTGGATTTGGATACGCGGTCTGCTATTTCGGTGATTTCCAATTCGGAATTGACAAATTCATTAATCCGCAGCAACTCGTTTTGCGCTTCCAGATATTCTACATAACTGTATAAGTCGAAATACATAATCTTATTGTTTTACAGGTCAATAATTTTACCTTGTTTCACGCTTTCGTATGCAGCTTCTATTATCCGTATTCCATTGAGAGCGTCTTCCGGTTCTACGGGGAGAAGTTGCGCATTGACATACTTGTTTATTTTCATATTGTTTATCGCTTCTCCAAGTTTTTGATAGAAACCAATATATGAAGAATCGGGGGAAATATATTTCACTGTTTTCAACGAATCGTCGGGTTGCAATGTTGTAAGTCGGGCGGCAGTAGTTTCGTCTTCTTTACCAAAATTTTCGTCGCAGGGACGTATTCCATTAACCGATTGTTCTTCCAGTATATTTGCCCTGTATTTTACAAACGAGCCTTTGTGTCCGTTGAGGGTATATGAGGGACCTATATCGGCAACCAATAACGCGCTCTTTATTAACAGTCTGAACTGATTTTCGTAATACAAAACTATAACGCAATAATCGTCGATTTCCGAAAATTCTCTTTCCTTACAAATATCGGCAAAAACCGCTTTCGGCATTCCGAAAAGAAACAGCGCCTGGTCTATCAGATGCGTACAAAGCTCATACATAAGACCATTGCCGGGAAGAGGCTCCTCTTTATGCGCTTTTGGATTCGGTTTATTTTTGAATCGCTCGAAACGAAATTCTCCATCAATAAGTTTACCAAGTAATTTTTGGTCAACTACTTGTTTCATCGCAATAAGTTCACCTTCCCAACGCCTATTGTGAAAAACCGTCAGGACAAGATTTTTCTTTTTGGCTATATCTATCAGAGTTTCCGCCTCTTTGGAGGTCGCCGTAAAAGGTTTGTCGATAACAACATGTTTGCCGGCTTCCAGCGCTTTGCGTGCATATTCGAAATGCGTTGGGCTGGGAGTATTAACCACAATCAAATCAATATCTTCCGCAGCAAACAGTTCTTCGCACGAGCGATAAATCTTCGCCAAAGGATAACGTTCTTTGGAATTATTGTTGTGCCGTTCCACAAAAGCCCGTAAATCAAAATATTCCGGCAACATCGCAATGTATGGTTCGTGGAATATTTTTGTCGAATATCCATAAGAACAAATTGCTGTACGTATTCTATTAAAATTCATATACACAAATTTTTAGGATGTTTCATTACTTTTTTTCAACTTTGCCGCCACTATATCCATGACGAATATAATTAAAAAGCCGGTCATCATCATTATGACGGCATAGAAAACCAATGAAGACGAGCCGTTTATATCGCTGTACGCACTTGGTAAAATATTTCTTTCCACAAGTGGAATCAGTTTTCCATGCGAATTGGTTGTCGATTCGACAACTTCTTTCCATGGCCAGATTTTGTTCAGCGAGCCAAACATTATTCCTGCTAAAAACGCTATTGTCAAGAATTTATAGCTCTTCAACAACCACGAAAGAAAATGCGAAAACGAAATTATCCCTATGAGCGCTCCTGTCGCAAATACCATTAACACAAGAACATCGAGTCTGTTCAAAGCCGCGAGGATGTATGCGTATTTTCCAAGCAACAGTAAGATAAAACTTCCGGATATTCCGGGTAAAATCATGGCGCAGATGGCAATAGCTCCCGACAAAAATATAAACCACAAATCGTCAGGCGTTTCCGACGGACTGATTACCGTAATCAAATAGCCTGCAACGATTCCCAAAATCAATGAAACACAATAAGACAGTTTCCATTTCTTTATGTCTTTCAGTACAAACCACACTGAGGCAAGTATCAATCCGAAAAAGAACGACCACACCAGAATAGGATGATGTTCAAGCAAATAGGTCATCAATTTTGCTAATGACACGATGCTTATCCCTATTCCAAGCAATAAAGCAAGCAGAAAATTGCCATTGACTTCTTTCCAAAAAAGTCTTAAATCGAATTTGCTTGATATTAGGCTTTTACATGCGACAGGCAAATTTTTTATCGAAGACAATAATTCCTCGTAAATTCCTGTTATAAAGGCGATAGTGCCTCCCGAAACACCCGGAATCACATCTGCTGCTCCCATGCCTGTTCCTTTGAGTGTTACTAATATGTAATCTTTTATTGTTCGTCTCATTTGCATATTATTTTATTGTTATTCATCATATTTGCATATCATTTAAGGTGTTTTCCAAAATAATTTATTATGTAAGCATCGTCTTTTGCTTCTGGGAAAAGGTTGAAAAACATCTCAAGTCCTTTGTTATCAATCAATATTGATTCGAGTAAATATTTACAGCATTCTTCCATACTTCTGATATTATAGAAAAAAACCGCTTTTTTATGCTTGTTTATAAACTCCGAATCATCTGATTTTTCGGCGTTTGAGTTCTTTATCGAAGAAAGATTTTGCAATATTGTATCCAGCATGTTTTTATTATTGCAAAGACTGATGAAACATTGCCCCCTGAAATATAGATAATTTTCGTTATCAGGCTCTAACTCAATTGCCTTATCGATAACTTGAATTGCAGATTCGATATCGCCCTGCGCATACAGTATTTTGCTTAAACCCCAATATGGCAAATCAAAGTCAATTTCTTGACTGATAGCCTTTGTATAGCAATCTTCGGCTTCCGGGAGGTCTTGTTTTTTTTCGTAACATTCTCCAAGCGTGTACATTACTTGGGCGTCGCCGGGCAATTTCGACAATGCTTCCATAATACAGTCAATCGCTTTGTCATATTCGTTAGATTGCATCAGAGTAACAATTTTACAGAAAGATGCGATGAAGGCATTATTGTTTATCGAAAGAGCAAACTCGAACGCCTCCAGGGCTTTGGCGAAATTATTAGAATTAAGATGCATAGCGCCTAAAATGATCCATGTTTTTTCGTTGAAAGGGTCTTCGTCCAGCGATTTTTCGTAATATTTTTCTGCTTCTTGAATGTTGGAAATCTGTTCGTAACATTGTCCGGCTTTGAAAAATGTTTCTGCGTCGGCTTTATCTGAGTCAATGAATTTGTGTAAAAACATCAGAGCCGCGTTGAAATATTTCTGTTCTATCAGAATGTCAGGGATATATTGCAATTCTTCTTCATCAAGTCCGGGATTTTTTTCAAATGCAAGTTCAAATTCTTTGACCGCATTCTCTATCTCGTCGTTCAACGTATAGATATGTCCCTTATACACATGGATTTCTAATATGTCATCCACTTTTTTTTCCAGCATCAACAATAGCTCAAAAGCTCTGTCGAAATTATCCAGGTTCATCATTATCCGGATTTTATGAAGCGACAGTTCTATGTTTTCCGGATGACACAACTCTGCATGTATCAGCGCTTCGAGCGCATCGGCATATCTCTCTTCCATCATGTAATAAGTTATGATTATCCCAAATTCTTCAGCGTCAAAATATATCGACTCTTTATTGTACAAAAGCGTCTCATATTTTTGAATCAAAATGTCTTCTTCTATATCCATTTTTTGAGGGGTTATGATGGTATTTGTTTTTTTAATTTTTCGCACAAAACTTCGCTGCCACTGACTAATGGCAACCTCAATTCGTTTTTTATCAAACCTTTAATAGCCAAAGCCGTTTTCACGCCTGTAGGATTTCCTTCGGCAAACAAAAGGTCGATTATCTCTATCATTTGCAGATGAATCAATCGTGCGCCGGTAAAATTTCCTTCCATTGCCAGATGCACGAGTTCTCCAAATTCTTTTGGGAAAGCATTTCCGACAACAGATACTACGCCGTCGATTCCCATTGCTATCTGCATCAAAGTCAGCCCGTCGTCGCCCGACAATACCGAAAAATCTGCGGGTTTGCTTCTCAAAATATATCCCAACTGATTCAAGTTGCCCGATGCTTCTTTTATGGCGATAATATTTTTGTGTTCAGCAAGTTTCAGACAGGTGTCGGCTGTCATGTTCACGCCTGTCCGTCCGGGAACGTTATAGAGGACAACAGGTTTTGGAGAAGCGTCGGCAATTGCCGTAAAATGTTCCTGTAAACCTTTTTGCGACGGCTTGTTATAATATGGGACAACGCTCAACACAGCATCGGCTTCATCGCAGAGGGTTGCGAGGTTTTTCACAACATCCTCAGTATTATTCCCTCCGACGCCGACAACCAAAGGCAGTTTTTTACTGTTTTTTTCGGCGACAAACCGGACAATATCTTTCTTTTCCTGAGCATTCAGCGTTGGATTTTCCGCCGTTGTCCCCAGAGCGACAAGAAAATCGGCGCCTCCTTCGATTACATATTCTATAACTCTTGACAATCCGTCAAAATCAATTGATTTATCACTTTTGAAAGGAGTTATCAAAGCAACTCCCATACCTGAAATTTTATTCATCGTATTTTATTTAATTTTATGTAGATATCTTTCTAAATCTTTAAAAAACTGTTCCTCGTTTGCGCTGCCCAGCAACACAAAATTGTAAGGATTGTTTACCTGATTTATACGCCCTATTTTGAAATCGGCATGTGACGAAACAGCAATGTATTGCAATGGAAACCAAAATTTTGCGGATAAATCAATGAGAATATTGAATTTGGTATTGACGAAACTGTTGATAGCCGCAGTTTTTGGTTTTCCAAACCAATTACATTCATTATCAGAGAAAAAAATCCGCGAAGGAGAATTTTCTCCCATATCTTCGGGCAGTTTGTCCTGTGGAAAATATATCATGAAAACTGCCTCAATATCATATTTTTGTGTGATATAAGCCAATGCGTTTAGAGTTGCGTCCATATTGATATTAAATGGATATATGACTCCCATAGTTTTTGCTGTCTCGAAATTGTATGCGCTCTCCTGTCTCTTTTTTGCGTAAACAGCAGCATTTTTGAGGCACTTGCTTTTTAAAATATTTTTTATATATCCAAACATAATTCTGTTCATGTTTAGGCGCAAAAATACAACAATACTTTTATTCGGAAAATTTTTTTTCTGCCCGTTAATGATTTTATGTGTTAAAATGTTGATAACAAGAAAAATGAAAATAGAATAAATTAATCCAACAAACCTGACAGCAGGGAATAAATATTCCGATTTATCAGTAAAAAACGAAAAAAGCATCCATTTTTGCTTACGAAGACGTCGTTTCCAACGAAATGAAGCGATTCGGAAATTTTGACCGCAAAATGAAGAAGAATAACAGGTTATATCTTAACCCAACTCGCTGCTTGTTTTTGTATAGATATGCGATTTCGAAAACGGTTACTTCAAAATTATTTGACATGAAAACGTAATGAAATTCATAAAAAACAGTCATACAGAACTCCAAAAAGAGGAAAAATCGGCTTTATTTAAGAAAAATATATAAGTTTATAATTACTTGTCATTAAGTGATTTATTACAGACTCAACTGTTAAATTATGTTAAATTTCGCTCAAGGGTGAACAAAATGAGAAATAATGACTATAATTGCACCAATTATTAATTATTATTTTATAAATATTTTAAATACTTGGTATAATGAAAACATTAAAAATTTTAAAAAATGTATCCTTAAAAAAAGGATTATTGCTTTTAGCAACGGGAGCGTTTATTGCGCTTTGTACATTCAATGTTATGCTCGGATTATCCGACTATGACAAAACTCCAATTGTCTCCTCTACTACGGAGGCTTTGGCTGATGGTGAAGGAAGTGGAGATGGAAGTAGTGAATCTTGTTTGCAAGCGCAAGCTGCGGTACGAGGACCTGAAACAGTAACATCCCAATTACCTGCCGACAAGTTTTGTTATCAAGATCGTACAGGTCCTGATTTATATGCGGGAACGATAGTTCAATGTACTGCAAAAAAGTCTTCCAGCAATAATTGCACTCCTTTTACATGTCGTGATATAACAGGATGTTATCTCTCAAATCAGGTGCCATCTTCAGCTAATTACTAATAATGGAAAAGTTGTGATTAATTTGGGGTATTAAAAAATCTTTTTACAGGATTTTTATGTGGAAATTTAAAATTTGATTATTGCTAATATGTCAAAAAGAGTCGTACACAAATACCCCTTTTTTACTTTTTATGAGAAAGTGGTAACTTCAGGATATTTTTTATTAAATAATTTGATGAGTAGAAAAATATTTATAGTGATATTCTTTTTTTTGTACGCAATTTTGGGATGTAAAAATAAACAAACAGGTGATAATAAACAAACTGGTGATAATACCTTGTTATCATTACTACCGGTGATTGATATTGTAGAAGGGATAGAAGATGCGGGCAGTAAAATGTTTCTTAGCGAAATTGCGGAAAACATTGAATTTGTTCAGTTGGAAATAACCGATGAGTGTGTTATCGGCAGGCCTTATAGTGTGTTTTTTTCAGAGAAATACATAATTGTATCAGATAAACAACAGAATATATTATTTCTTTTTGACAGTACCGGTAAATATATTCGTAAAATAGGTAGTTGGGGACAGGGACCTTGTGATTATTTAGACGTTTTTTATTTAAATTTGGTCGAAGACAGGGCTTTTGTTTGGGATTATAATAAAGCAACCATATTTTGTTATAATTTGACAACAGGAGGATGTATGTACAAAAAACATTATCCGTATGGAGAATTGAATCCGGCTGCAATGCATTGTATAAAAGATTCCATACTTGTATTTTATTGTGCAATGCCATCTTTGGGTATAGATCCTGCAAATTTTTTTCATTTGCATACATTGAGTGTAGATTTTACTGTCGAAGACAATTTTTATAAGGGTAAATTCACGAAACCAATAACTGAAGATGATGATTATTATTATAACATGCAAACATGTACGTATATAAAAGACGGCAATCTGCATTTCTTTCAAAATGATAATAATAATGTTATTTCGCAAATCACAGACAGTTTAAAAATCGTTCCAAAATATAAACTGGCTTTAGGAAAATACGACCTTGGCGGAAAAACAGACAAGCCGAATGATAAAAAATTCACAATATTGGATATACAGGAATCCGATAACTTTTTTTTCATCACAGGCTCTCTTGATCAAAAGGATACAAAGCATATTGTATATGATAAAATCACCAAAAGAAGCAGGAATGTCATTTTCAATAAAAATATAGTCTATGATTTGGATGTGGACTGGTTCGATTATGGTTTTCACAATGATATTGATGGCAGTATTCCTTTTTGGACTGAAATGAAAAGTCATGTTTTGGGGAAAACATGCTATCGTTCTATTTCCATCCCGTATCTGAAAAAAATAATGAATTATCCCTATACCAAATCTATTGAGATAAAGAATAATGAAAAACATCAGAAAATAAAGGATTATATAGAATCAGTTGACGAAGATAACAATCCTATTGTATTTTTTGTGAAATTAAAATAGTTTCGAATTAAAAAAATGATTTTAAGTATGTAAATGTGATAACGAAATGAGAAAATTGTTTGCTATTTTATTATTTACTATACTATTAAGTAGATGTGAGGCTTATAGAAATGATTATAAATTCACAATAAATATAATCGACGGTATAAGAAGAAATATTAAAATGCCTTTAAGTTCTATTGCTGAAGACATCGCTTTTATATCACTTGAAACTAAAGAAGAATGTACGGTCGGACAAATTCAATTATTGTCTGTGTTTGGAGATTATATAGTTGTTATAGATGATTTACCGCAGATATTGTTATTTGATAAAGCGGGCAAATTCGTTCGCAAAATCGGAGATGAAAAAGAATTCTTTTCTATTCATGGATTAGTCGTAGTGAACAGTGAACTTTTTATTTGGGATATTCATTTAAATAATACTTTGTGTTACGATTTAAATACAGGAAAATGTATAAGAACGAAAAGACACGATTTTTATCCTTCTTCCATGAAATTATTCAATGATTCTATTTTAGTATATTATGCAAGTACTTCCATGCATGACAGAGAAATTCCATTTTATAATATACATATTTTAAGTCTTGATTTTAATAAAACGGATAGTTTATGGATAGATAGGGAATATCGTCTCATAAAGAGTACATATATTGATGAAGGTAGAGTTAATACATATATGAAAAATGGGAACATGTATATTTGGGACTCCAATATTGATACTGTTTTTTACTTGAATAAACATTTTGAAAAGAAATTCGGATATAAATTCTTTCTTGGAAAACATGCTTTGTCTGAAGATAATAAATATAACATTCATTATGTTGATTATATGAAAGATGATGAATTCATGATAACAAAAGTAATAGAGACTGACAAGTTCTTTTTTATCGAAGGTTTACTTGGCAGACGTTATGCTAAAAACATTTTATACGATAAAACAACAAAAAAGAGCAGAGATATTATCTTTAACCTGGACTTGCATGACGCAGGTTTCCACAATGATATCGACGGCAGTATTCCATTCTGGCCCAAAGGACAGGTTTCTCAAAATGTATTGTACGATTATATCAGCCCATTTGAGTTGAAGCGCCTTATGAATGACCCTTATTACAAGACAATAGAGTTTAGAGACAAAGCGAAAAACGAAGCGATAAGAAACTGCGTAGATTTTGCAAAAATCACCGACAATCCCATTATTTTTTTAGCAACTATCAAAAATGAATAAGATAATATTTCTATTTTGCATTGTATTATGCTT
>JAIROC010000374.1 GCA_031257735.1 Bacteroidales bacterium
TTTCGCTATGTCTTGCAAACCATGTTAATGCAACGGATAGTGATAACTTTAGTCTTACGGTTGGCAAGGGAAAACCCGATGCCACTCCTAATCCGGCCGCCGTGAATGAAACAGTAACATTTAGGTTTACCGTGTCGCTGTTTGATTCTCAAGGTAAACGATTAGAAGAAGTCCCAGCAGAAGTTAAACAAATCACCTATTCCGTAAACTGCACTGTTGGGACGATTACTAACGTTAATCCCAATATGGTAATATCAACGGATAAACATTCCGCTTCTAAAACAATAAAACATCTGTATTCTGGTGTATCAGCTACAGCACAATTTCCACAAACGGGGAATCTCTCACTTGGTCTGACTGTTACTATAACATTTAATGATGACTCATATTTACAAATGTCTCATTCAATCTTCGTTAATGTTGTTGATGCAACCTTGACTGTTTATGCTGATCCACCTCAAAATCCTTCAAAGGTACTCTTTTTTCCTAATGCCGTTGGTTATACTGGATTTGATATTGGACATTCCTTTTGGAAAGTCGAAATTGATTCAGGTCTTGCTGTAGGAACAAATCCACAGGTATCTGTGATTGATAGTGCTTCTAATGCGGTAGTAAATACTAATGTGAGAGGAAAAAAATTTGGTTTTTACCCAGACGGAGGAATCAAGGCTCTTCTTGCATTGCAAGTGTACGACGGAGAAATTCGTGGTGATGAAAGCCATCCCTACCAAGTGTCTAAATCATATTCAATAAATATAAACAAAGCAATTGAGGTAGTGAATAAGATTGTCAGTCTTGTTTCGCAACCAGGCCAATATCATGTTCTAAACATAGGCGGTCATAATTGTACCGGTCAATGTGTTAATATTAGTAATAATACGGCAGGATGTAATGCTCCTAACGGTATCGGTATGGCCGCTTGGCGTCCCAATGCCAACATAATATTAGGAATAATTGATTTTAAAAGTTTTCCCAATCCGTATCATCATGCCGAGCAATTGTTATCTGCTCCTTGATTATCTATTTTTGATTAATAACTGTACTTTCCAAAAAAATTTAATCAAAATTCCTTAAAAATCCCTTGTTTTTTCAATTTTTACCCAATGATAATCATTTTGGACGTGTACAAAAAGATAATTAAATATATTTTATTCAAAAAAACCTTAAAAACCAAGGGATTTTTAGTAAAAAAATTTGGAAAGTGCAGTTAATAATATTTTCAATTAATTTTATGAAAAATACCTGTTTTTTATTTTGTACTTTTATTATTTGTATAATTTATCGTATAGGTTATACCGAAGAGTTTTTTCCTTATTCGATTCATTTTCCAGAAAATATCCGAAATGAGAAATCGGACAGTTTGATTGAACGGATCAACGCTTTTGCTGAGATACTTAATCATGATGATTATTCCGCATTAAATTCCTTATGGTTTAATCGTCGGGAAAATATTGCGTTTGACGGTCATTTCAATATTTCCGTTATTGTTCAAAATTATACAAATGATCCGGAAATTGAAATGGCACAAGAGATCAAAGATAAACGTTCAAAAATAAAGGAAGTTGGTGTCCTGTTGACTCATTGGGCGGGAAGTCATCCTGATGCAGCTGATTATCAGACGATGCATCCCAATTTTCATCAGAATATGATACTCTTGGGGTTCTTTGATAATAATAAAATTAGTTGTTATGATGAATTTGGAGCAGTAATCAATGCAACCGCCGGAGTACGTTTTTGTTTTGAAACAGGTTTACCGGAATTGTTTCAAATTTTATTACCGTCAAACGAAGACAAACCGAATGAACAGATTTTTTGGAAAGCAAGAAAATATGGAGATCAAATAAAAGCGGAATATATTGTATTACTTTCCAAAATAAACGATTTACCTCGTCCTGACTCTCAAAAAAACGAGAAGCGGTCTCAATGGGCAGTTCCTCCGAAATTGCCGGTCATAACAAACGATAAAGAACTTCAACAGTTTTTTAATAGTATGTTATCTGTAATGACTGCCAAAAAGCGAGATGATATGGTTCTTCTTCTGAATTTACATTCAATAAAATCTTTTGAACATAAATTCGGACAAATTTCTTTTTCGAATTGGAAATGCCAATGGGGATACGTTGTCGGACAAATTCACGCAGTCTTACAAGGTTATGCTTATGCGAATAATTCAGATGGATTACCTCTACTTTACTTAGAAGGTCTTATCAAAACTCCAGAACAATTTCATGACATTCCATCGCTTGATGGTAAAGGTATCGAAGTAAAATTCCATTCGACTTGTTATCCCGCAACTTATAAAACGATTGTGAAAAACCGTCTTTTTGGTCGTCAGATCGAATGGAACGATAAAGGCGAAGTGATTTCAGATGTTGATCTTGATATTCCCAAACCTTGGGCAGATACACCGAAAAAAAATTGAAAATATGCGATAAAAAAATTGATCTGTTGATAAAATTTTAACAACACAATTCTCACAAACAAGGAATCATTCGTTTTCGCCAACAGTTACTATAACTTTTAATGATAACTCATATTTACAAATGTCGTATTCTATCTTCATTAACGTTGTCAGTGCAACTTGTACCGTTTACGCCGAAAAACCTGTAGTAAGCTTTAATGTTGCGAATGTTCCTGTCTGAGTAGGTGGAGTTGGACACTCTTTTGGGAAAATTTCTATTGATAGTAGTATTGCAGGTGGTCCATACACGGGTAACAATGATCGTTTAGGACATTATCCCAAACCAAGTATTGATCCTGTAACAAATGATGAAGTACCAGCAAGGATCAGATTATTGGTTGCGCAACCGGGGCAAATCCGCGATGACAACTCACATCCTTTTACAAGTTCCGCTTCATTTTCGATTAAAGTTAATGACGCTATTTCGGCATTATCAAAAGCACAAACTTTAAAAAATGACCAGAATTTAAAATACCATGTGTTAAATGCTTACGCTCGAAATTGTACGGGACAATGTGTGGTAATCAGTAATGATTTTGCAAAATGTAACGCACCAACTGGAAAAGGAATAATTGGTGTTAAAGTTTTTGATGTTGGTGATATTGAATGGTCAATACATATACCTTTAGTACCATTTTGTAATCCGTATCATCATGCTGAACAAATTGATAGTATTCCTTAATTTAACTTTGGATCAACGATTTAAGGCTTATGCGCAAATAAAATATCCTAAATTCGGTGCTGATTCCTCAAAAAAACAAATTGAAATTACTCGGAAATAGATGTTTTATTTACGCACGAGTCTTTAAAGTCGTTCCATTGTGGCGGAAACAGAAATTGAGTCGTCAATGAATGGATAATATAATTTAAACTCGAAATATATTTTACGTTTTAAAATTATAATATTTTTGTGTAGAATTTTACTAAAATGATAAGAACAGATAATAGAATAAAGACAATGTTTACTCGTTTCGTTTTTGTTATTTTTACTTTACCATTTTTATTTACCTCGAGTAGTGATTGGGTAACAGGCCAGGAAGCCGTATCATCAGATAGCAGTAATAAAGATTTGGAAATCATAAACGCGTTGGTAATAAAAGCTCGTTTTTTCGAATCCTTTTTCAAGGAAAATAACATTCTGCCTTATGATAAATTGTTTTATAGCAGAGGAAAGAAAAACTCGATTATTACAATTTCTTTAATCCATCGCAACAATTGGAGTTCGGTGAAACAAACAGACGACAGCGGCGATACCTTCTATTCATACAATATTCTGATCGGTGATTCAACGGAAAGTGGCGGCTACAGAAACCTGATTATGTTGCAATATAATAATTCCGACAGGAGAAATCTTGCCATATATAGTGAGATTACTCAATTGTTTAATGTGGAAATTGCTTTTTTCGATGAAGGTACTCCCAAATACTGTCACGTAAAATATTATAATAAAGAGATCGGGTGGTTTGATGATACAAAAATGTTCCGAATAGAATGGGACAAATCTGGTAATGTTATATTGAAAGAAAATCTGGAACGAATAAGAGAATTATCGTTATTGTCCACTGCTATTGAATCAAACAAGACAATTCTATTTCAAAAACATTCCGTTCAAATTGGAACGTGCATGTCTAAAAATCAAGATATTATTGAAGTACTAAAAAGAGTCGAAAGCATCTGTTTAGCAAAAAATATTGACGATATTCTTCTATGTTGTAACTTTCCATTATTTAATAAAAAAAACGCTTCCGGAATGTTGCGAATAGTGAATGACCACTTACAAAGTGTAATTTTTTGTTGTGACAAAAAAAGTGGAGAGGGAATAAGTGGTTATTATATTTCATGGAATAAGGATAACAGTCCTGAAATTTATGCGGAAGGAGATATTTCTTCGATTTTGTTGTTAAGACATAATGAAAATGAAGTAAATGGTTTTATATCCTCCAATAAAATTTCAATAGATGGTAATGGTATTGAAGTTCTCTTTCATTCGACGGGTTATCCTGCCAGTTACAAAACGATAGTGAAAAATCGTCTTTTTGGTCGTCAGATTGAATGGAACGATAAAGGCGAAGTGATTTCCGATATTGATCTCGATATTCCGAAGCCATGGCTTGATGCCCCGAAAAAAGTTGAAAATCCGCAATCAAAAAACTGAACTGCTGACAAAATTGGTGTGAAACATGGTCGCTTCAATAAATCATTTTGATAATCATTATGATTGGTATGATAATGGATATGGATATGGCGTAAAGGCGTTGCAACGTGAAGCGGTTGCGGCGTTGTTGAATGCGTCCAATCCGAACGTTAATTTCAAATATTCTGTTGACGATATTATCTAGAAAGTCCGCACCGCGTATGCAACCGGAATGTATCAATTATATGCCGATTGTCTCCATATTGAAAACAATCGCGGCGGTGATATTAACGTAGGAAATCAAACGCCGGATCAAGTTGAAGAAATCCGGATTGAACTTGCGAAACAAATTTTCGTGCGGAATGTCGTGCCGACATTGGCGATTGCCGGAGAATTCACGTCAAAGCCGGGAATTGATTATGTACTAAATTTGAGCAGTTCTGATCCGGGTGATGATACAATAACTTCGTGGCTTATTGATTGGGGCGATGGAACCGAACAGGAATTTGTTACGGGTAACCCAAAAACAGTAACTCATATTTATGCAACATCCGGTTTGTTCACGATTTCGGCAACAGCAACCGATGAGGATGGAACCTGGAATGCCAACACGATTGATGTTGAAATTACCGTTCCCGCCATTCCCTGGATTTCCGGCGATCCCGAAATTCTCGAAGGGCGTGAATATGTTCTTGATCTCCACAGAAATAATACAACAATTACTCAATGGATTATTAATTGGGGCGACGGTTCTGAAACGGAAATTGTTGACGGTTCGTTGGACAAAGCATTTCATTTTTATGCCGACGGCGATGAATCAC
>JAIROC010000464.1 GCA_031257735.1 Bacteroidales bacterium
TAGGAAATTACGTTACACAGGGCGTTGCCCTGTGCTATTGATTGCGGGCTTTCAGCCCTTTGCTGTTCACATAAAATTACGACGAGAGGAGTATATTTAGATAGATGAATATGTGTAAAATGAATAATCTCGTCATTGGTAGCGCAGCGAAGCACCCGTAAGAGCAACGGAGCTAATCCCTAACCAAAGAACACATTGATTGTTAGGGATTACCACGTCGCTGCGCTCCTCGCAATGACGACCTCTATTGTTACGAAAATACTTTTCACACAGCCTCGAAACCGATATGTCATCCCTACGGGATTTTTTGATTGCGAATGTGCTGTTTTCTCATAACTCATAACTCATAACCCATAACCCATATTTTCTTTTTTCTTCATTTTGTTGCGAATTACTGCCAAAAATTCCGATTAAACGAGAACCATTTTAGGCGAGATAGATACAAATAGGAACGTTATACTATTTTTTCTCTCATTGTATCAATACATTATGATGTCTTTTAAAAAAATGAATAAAAATAAATTTGTATTGAAAAATTTTATACTTTTGTATCGTCAAATGTTCTGACAAGGAACAAAAGGCATGATTGATTTTTTTAAAAAAAAGAAAGAGAAAAACGTAAAAAGAAATGAAACATTCTATCAATTGGACAAGAGAAAATAACGAAAAACCTGTTTATCTACTATATAATCAGTCGGCGTTTAACGAGAAACTCGTTTGTTCACTATATAGTAGGTCTGCATTTAACGAGAGTATCGTTTGTTTGCTATACAGTGGGTTTGCATTTAAAAAGAGGCTTAATAGTTCGTCAAAAAGGCTCTTTGCATTTCGCAGCCTACTTAATAGTTCGTCAAAAAGGCTCTCCGTATTTTGCAGCCGACTTAATAGTTCGTCAAAAGGTCTCTCCGTATTTTGCAGCCTACTTAATAGTTCGTTAAAAGGTCTCTCCGCATTTCACAGCCCACTTAATAGTTTGTACAAAGGTTTCTCCTCATTTCAGGAGAGAGAAAAAAACAGTTTTTCGGTCAATCCCTGCTTTGGCGTTCCACTATAATTATTGTTGAAATAAAATAAAAATACATAGAGTAAAATAAATAGAGTAAAATAAAACAATTTAAAAAATTTAAGAGAAATGAAAAAATTAATATTGAAACTAAGAAATGCAAAAAATTACAGATTCCCCAATGCTTTACACCTACAATTTGTTTTGGAAATTTTGGCGTTGTTAATAAAACATGAATGGATCAAGTTAAAATTAATAGAGTTATTCGATATTTTTAAAACTTGTGTTGAACAGGAAGACTCATGTTTTAAGATTATTCGTAAAAGCAATCTTTCCAGTCTAAAGGAACAGCTTGATAATGCTCGCGATACCATCATTATAGCTATCAAGCATCTATTAAAAGCAGGAATTCGTCATTTTGATAAAGAAATACGCGAAGCAGCACAGCGACTGAAAATCGTTTTTGATACTTACGACAAACCCGTGCCATTAATAAATATACCTTACGATGCAGAAACAGCTGCAGTAAATAGTCTGTTAAATGAATTGAACACTAAATATGCTGACGACTTGCAGAAAACAGGTATCGCACCTTGGACAGCAGAGTTACAAATCCAAAATGATGAATTTGAACGACTCGTAAAAGGCTACCACGGAGAAACTTCAGAAAAAACGCCAATCCGTTTAGCCGATGCTAGAAAAGAAACCGATGAAGCCTTTCAGGAAATTGTTACTTTTATTAACTCCTTGATAGTAGTAGATAAAGAAAATTCATACGAGCAATTTGCTACTGAATTTAATACCCTGGTTAAACATTACAATGATTTGCTCGCTATACACATCGGTCGTATACAGGCAGGTAAAGCAGAAGAAGAAGACTAATTCAATTAATAATTAACAATTAATAATGAGTGGATGAATAGAGAAAAAATAATAATGCATTGTCTGAAGTAGAGCTGAAGCAAAGCGGGAAGCGCCGAAAGTAATTATAGAATGAGTAGAATTATACTGCTCTCTGTTTCGCTACGGGGCATGATTAGCTTATTGTTCACTAAATCATAAATTAAAACTAAACCAAAAATGAAAAGAACAATTCTATTTTTAACAGCAGTGTTTTGCCTTTGCATGACAAACAAAACAATGGCATACTCTTTTTCTGCCGTCAATAATGGTCAAACCATTTACTACAATATTACATCTTCAACAGCGCCTCTTACAGTAGCAGTTACTTATTATGACTTAATTGATATTGATAACAATTATAGTGGTGATGTTGTAATTCCTTCTACAGTAACTTACAATTCTAATACGTATTCGGTTACTTCTATTGGATATCGCGCTTTTACCTATTGCATCGACTTAACCTCTGTAACTATTCCCAATTCGGTTACTTCTATTGAAGAGTATGCTTTTACCTCTTGCTACAACTTAACATCCATAACCATTCCTGATTTGGTTACCACAATTGGAAATTATGCTTTTTCCGCTTGCTATCGCTTAACCTCCATAACCATTCCCAATTTGGTTAGTACGATTGGAAATCATGCTTTTGAAGATTGCAGCTACTTAACATCTATAAGCATTCCCAATTCGGTTACTACGATTGGAAATTGGGTTTTCTCAGGTTGCGTTCATTTAACCTTCGTAACCATTCCCATTTTGGTTACTTCTATTGAAGATGGCGCTTTTTCCGCTTGCAGTCGCTTAATCTCCGTAACTATTCCTAATTCGGTTACCTCTATTGGAGAGAATGCTTTTTCTAATTGCAGCGGCTTAACATCTGTAACTATTCCAGACTCAGTTACTACAATTGGAAAATCTGCTTTTCACAATTGCAGCAGCTTAACATCCATAACCATTCCTAGTCAGGTTACCTCTATTGGAGATGGCGCTTTTGCAGGTTGTAGCGGCTTAACATCTATTTCTGTTAATATAAGCAATACGGCATATTATTCTATTAGTGGTGTATTGTTCAATAAAGATCAAACAATACTGGTATGTTTTCCTGCTGGTAAAACAGGAAGTTATACTATTCCCAATTCGGTTATTACTATTAGAAATTCTGCTTTTTACGGTTGCATCGGCTTAATCTCTGTAACCATTCCAAATTCTGTTACTACGATTGGAAATTCTGTCTTTTCCTTTTGCAGTGGCTTAACATCCGTAAGCTTTCCTAATTTGGTTACCATAATTGGAATTTCTATTTTTTTCGCTTGCAACGGCTTAACAGAAATATATGTAAAAGCAGTAAATCCTCCCCCTATTTCTGAATATACCTTTTTAGATGTATCGACAACTATTCCTATATATGTACCCTGTGGAGAAAAGACAACATACCAAAACGCTACTTATTGGAGTGATTTTACGAATATAATAGATAATATTCTTTTTGGTGTTACTGTGCAAAGCAATGATACAACAATGGGAACTGCGTACATAACACAAGCCAATACTTGTGCAAATAATATGGCAATTATTGAAGCTACCGCCAATGCAGGTTACCGCTTTGTACAGTGGAACGATGGCGACACAAGTAATCCGCGTACCATTACCATAACACAGGATATAAGTTATACTGCCATATTTGATATAGCAAATGCAATAACAGACATAGACATATCTACGATAAGTATCTATCCCAATCCTGTAATGAACAATATAAATATTACTCTGCCAGAGAATGTATATCAAGCTGTTTTTACGCTCTACGATATGCAAGGAAAAGTATTAATCTGTAGAGAAGTCAGCAGTCAAGAGACAGTTTCTGTAGGTGAGCTTGCTGCAGGTATCTACATCTATAATGTAATAACAGACAAACAAAAACACGTTGGAAAATTGAGAATTAAAGATTAAAAGTAAGAGAACAAGCAGGCAAATGAACGCATTTACGTTACAATCAACGCTGTCATTGCGATTGAAAAAGCAATGATGGCGTTGTTTAGGACGTTTTTGGGCGTTAGCTTATTGACAATTAAAAATAAATATCTTTGTCTATCGGTCTTTTTGACTTGGAGAATAAGAAAAAAAACAAATGTTCATTGTCGATATATACTTTTTTTATTGCTTAAGCGTTTGTTTGCATATAAATAAAATGTACCTTTGCACCTTTTTAAAATAGCATTATAATATAATTCATAACAATGAAAAAAACATCAGTTTTCGTAACTTTATTAATGATTGGTTTACTTGGTTTTAACCTGTCTGCACAGACAAAAATCAAACTTGCTCATGTCAATTCAAGTGACTTAATGGCAATAATGCCCGGTATAGATACGGCTCAAAAAATAATTCAGGACTATGGCGCCCAATTGAAAGAAGAGATAGAGGCAATGTATAAAGAATATGAAAAGAAAACAGCAGACTTCCAAAATAATCAAGCTACAATGTCTCAAATCATGCAGCAAAATAAAGTGAAAGAATTGCAAGATTTGGAAGCGCGAATTCAAACTTTTCAAGAACAAGCTCAAACTGATATACAGGCTAAACAAGAAGAAGTTCTTAAACCTATTGTTGATAAAGCTAAAGGGGCTATCGGAGAAGTAGCAAAAGAAAATGGTTATACTTATGTATTTGATAGCGCTTTAGGCGTTCTACTGTACAGCGAAGAAAGTGATAATATCATCGAACTCGTGAAAAAGAAATTAGGAATAAAATAAAAAAATTGTATTCAAATTGTATCATAGGAGTTACAGTAATGTAACTCCACTTCTTTACAACCTCTCATGATTACATTAAAAATTAATCAGAATCTCCATCAGAAAGCCTTCTCTTCTATGGAAAATAAAAGAATAAAATCTGTTCAAACACTTCACAACAGGACAGGAGAAGGTAATGATTATTTAGGTTGGATGGATTTGCCTGTTACAGTTAATGCTGTAGAAGAAAATATTATATCAACAGCAAATTATCTGCGAAATATTTCAGAATGTATTGTTGTGATTGGAATAGGAGGTTCGTATTTGGGAGCGCGTGCTGTTATCTCCGCCTTAAAGAACGATTTTACAGATGAAAAACCTGAAATCATATATGCTGGTCATCATCTTTCAGAAGACTATTACGTTGACTTGTTGCAATATTTGAATACTGTTAACTATTCCCTTATTGTTATATCCAAATCGGGAACAACAACCGAACCTGCTATCGCTTTTCGCCTATTAAAACAACATTGCGAAATGAAATACGGAACAGCAGAAGCTAAAAATCGTATTGTCTGCATAACAGACGCCCGAAAAGGAATTTTAAAAGAAATCGCTCAAAAAGAAAAATATACAACCTTCGAAATCCCAGACAATGTAGGTGGACGTTATTCGGCGCTTTCTCCTGTTGGATTACTTCCTATCGCTCTCGCCGGCTGTGATATTCATGCTTTATTAATGGGCGCTAAAACTATGCAGCAGCAATGTTTATCTTCTGAAAATAACAGAGCGTCTCATTATGCCATGTATCGAAATTATTTTCTGAAACAAGGATTAAATATTGAAGTATTGTCTGCTTTTGAACCCAAACTGCATTATTTAATCGAATGGTGGAAACAACTATATGCAGAAAGCGAAGGTAAAAACGGAAAAGGTATCTTTCCTGCTGGTATGATTTTTACTACCGACTTACATTCATTAGGACAATATATGCAGGATGGACAACGAATGATGTTCGAAACTATTCTTTCTGTTTCTTCACAAAAAAAAGAATGTATCATTCCCTGCCTTGAAAATGATGAAGATAAACTTAATTTTCTGTCAGGAAAAAAAATATCTGACATCAATAATGCAGCAGAAAAAGCTACTATATTGGCGCATCAACAAGGTAATATTCCCATTATGAAAATTATTATCGAACTATTGAATGAAAAAAATATGGGCGCCTTGATTTATTTCTTCGAATATTCCTGTGCGGTGAGCGCGTATATGTTAGGAATTAATCCTTTCGATCAACCGGGTGTTGAAGCCTATAAGAATAATATGTTTGCTTTGCTCGATAAACCGGGTTATGAACAAAAATCTCAACAAGTTAAGCAGAACTTATCAGATTTGTAGTTTATGGATTACTTTTTGGATATGCCCCTTGAATATTCCCTGTATGAAAATGCAAAAGTTGTGCTATTACCCGTCCCTTACGACGGAACAAGTACTTTTGTCAAGGGGGCAGATAAAGCTCCTCAAGCGATTATTGATGCTTCCGACAGTATAGAACTGTATGATATAGAAGAAGACATCGAAATTTATACACAAGGTATTCATACAGCAAAACCTGTTTGGGAAACATCCTCTGCTGATAATATGGTAAATGCTGTATATCACCGCGTGAAATCCTATTTAAAGGATGATAAACTTACTGTATTACTTGGTGGGGAACATTCTGTAAGTTGTGGCGCGATACAGGCATTTGCAAAGAAATATTCAGACTTAACCGTCTTACAGTTAGACGCGCATGCTGATTTAAGAGATGAATATCAAGGGTCAATTTATAATCACGCTTGCGTAATGCGCAGAGCGCAAGAGCTTGTCCCCGTGGTACAGATAGGAATACGCAGTGTTTGTGCCGAAGAAAAGAAACATATCATAGAACAAAACATGTTTTATGCACATTACATTCGTTTTTCGGAATCATGGATGCAGAAAGCAATAGACAGACTCACGGAAAATGTATATCTGACAATAGATTTGGATTGTTTTGACCCTGCTATTGTTCCATCTACTGGAACTCCCCTGCCAGGAGGCTTATCTTGGTGGGAAGTTTTGGATTTTATATCGGAAGTTAATAAACAAAAAACGATTGTAGGTTTTGATATTGTAGAACTATGTCCCAATCCCGCAGATAAATCGTCGGACGTACTTGCTGCAACCTTGACTTACAAGATTATCACAAAGATTTTGAAGAAAAGAAACGATGAATTGTAAACTAAGCGTAAACATCAACAAAATAGCTACTCTTCGTAATGCAAGAGGACATAATTTACCCAATGTGATTACGGTTGCGAAAGATTGTGAAAAATTTGGCGCACAGGGTATAACAGTACATCCTCGTCCTGATGAAAGACATATTCGTTATAATGATGTTCTGGAGCTTGCTCAAATTGTAACTACTGAGTTTAATATAGAAGGCTATCCGTCTCAATCGTTTATAGATTTAGTCTTATCGGTAAAGCCAGCACAGGTTACATTGGTTCCAGACCCTCCCGATGCGATTACTTCTAATGCTGGTTGGGATACGGTAAAACATGCCTCTTTTTTGAAAGATACTGTTGAAATATTTAATACAGCGGGAATACGTACTTCTATTTTCGTGGATGCAGATACGCGTATGATAGAACATGCGCCTGAATGTAAATGTAAACGGATAGAGTTATATACGGAAAATTATGCTAATATGTTTGCCATTAATCCTGCTCATGCAATAGCGCCTTATGTAACGGCGGCAAAAAAAGCAACTGAACTTGGACTTGAAATTAATGCAGGACATGACTTAAACCTGACAAATCTGCATTATTTCTATACGACAATACCGAATTTGGCAGAGGTATCCATTGGTCATGCACTTATTTGTGACGCGCTGTATTATGGACTGCAAAATACAATACAGTTATATCTAAAGTGTTTAAAAACATCATAATCTATAATCACCGGATAAATGAAGGAGTAAACAGATAGACGGGGGAATGAAGCAAAACCAGTCTATACCTCTACATGTTCACTCTTTCATCAAAAATCATTCATAACTTGCTGTATCCAAGAGGCAATATCTCTGATTACGTCTGGTGCAATTGTCTCTTCAATCATACCATATTCCGATACAAGTCCGGTATTAGCACGTTGGAAAAGATGGTTCAAATAGGAATATTCTTTTACAGTCAAATAGGAGGTTATACATTTACCGAAATTATCCAAATTAATCGCCGCAGGTACTTGTAAGTCTTTCTCCCCATTGATTGCCAATACAGGACATTTGATTTTTTGTAAATCTTCTGTGGGATTATATCGTAAGAAAGATTGCATGTTAGGCGAAGCAAGTTTTATCAATTCATTCTTGTATGCATTTCTCGTAGAAGCATTGTTTTTCACCTTTGAAGGTATTATTTCATCCACAAACAATTCAGGGTAATTGTATACGCTATCAGCAGTATGTTGTTGAATAAGAACATTCATCGTTTCGACGAGTTGTTCATTTTCCATTATATTTTTATCAGAAATATTCATTGCCTTGCTAATAAAATACCGTTGAAGTTTCATCAAACTATCTCCTTTAATCGTTGCTCCCGCCATAGAAACAATAAAGGCAAGTGCAGTATCTTTGCCAGCAAGCATAAAGGCAATACTTGCGCCTTCGCTGTGTCCAATCAGACCTGTTTTTTGTGGATTGATTTCCTTACGGGAATGTAAATATGAAAGCGCTGCAGCAACGTCTGATGTAAAATCTTCTAATGTTGCCGTGTGATAGACGCCTTGTGAAGCGCCTGTACCTCTGTCGTCATAACGTAATACCCCTATCCCGTAACGACTAAGATAATCTGCCAACACATGAAACGGACGATGATTGAATATTTCTTCATCTCTATTTTGAGCGCCGCTACCGCTGATTAATATCGCAACAGGAAAATTATTTCCTGTCGCGGGATAGGTATATGTTCCTGCAAGTGTTATGTCTGCTGATTTGTTTTCAAATTGAACCTCTTCTGAAATATAGGGATATGGCGGTTGCGGATCTTGTGGACGTCTATATATTATTTCGCCACGCGTTAAAATCAAATCGTATGACACACCCATTTGTGTAAATGTTCCCTTAATCGTATTTTTCTTTACCTTTCCTTTAAATATGGCAAAATATTTTGTAATATTGATTATAAGTATATTTTTTTTTAATACGGTACTCGTAGTTATAACTCCTTTTGTGCCTTGATTAGGGCTATCCATCAAGGTTAAGTACCCATTTTCTGTTTCTTCAATATGAAACACTACAGGTAAGGTTACCGTTCCCGTATTAAGTATGCCATTCCATGCGCCAACTATCTCTTGGGAAAAAATTGTACTGATTGTACATGTAGCTAATATAATGATAAATAATATACTTCTCATTGTTATTTTTTTATTAGTGATTAATTTTGTGATAGATGAAAAATTTTTCTATAATATTCTGACTTTACTTATGCGTCATTTATTGCAATAACGTAAAATATACAATTATCTGATATTAGTTATGGGTTATGGGTTATGAGTTATGACCCGTAAGAGCAGCGCAGCTAATTAGAGTCTGTCTATCAAGTATAAAAAAATAATCATCAACGCCGTCTAAATAACCCATAAATCAATAGCACAGGACGTTGTCACTGTGCTATTGATTTATGGCTTTCAGCCATTGTAAGAGCAGTATTTTTTAATTCCATTTCATGATGGACAAAATGATACTCTGTAAACATGATTATTCAACATATCAACGCTGACTGCTTACAAAACGTATCAACTCATAATGAAAAATATATGAAATATTTTCAACGTGTATGATAGTTTTCAAACAGACACTATATACATTTTTCCTTGTTGTTGAACAACTTGTTTTTTTTGAATAGTTGTTGAAACGAATTGTAACAAAAACAATTATAATCCAAAGGGAACTAATCCTAAATTATTAATTGATTCATTTACATATTGTAGAGATTCATGGACTTTTAAAACTTCCTGATAATCCCAAAACTTCAACTCTCCATTAAACTGATTCAGATCATTGATTTCTTTTTTTATTCTTTCAATTTGATGTTGATTAGTAACTGCTACAATCCCTTGAACTGCTTTATTATTTTTAGCTTTCATCAAATTAAGAATAAGACTGTCAATAGAACCAGATGTTTGTACTTCAAATACATAAATAACACGTCCCATATTTCCGATAGTAACTTCCCAAACAGTATCGACAATAGCACCGACAGCAACTTTCTTTTCCGTTTCAGCATTAAATCCCAACCAACGACCAATTTCAGCAAGCTTGTCACGGATGTCATTATGGATAAATTCAGCTTCTTTGGGAGATGTTTTTACTTCTATGTTGAAATATGTTGTTTAAGTAGTTGAATATTCATCGTAATTTCATTACTCATTACTTTCTTCTGTTCCTTCTTCTTTTGTTGTATCGGATGGTTTTTTTCGTGCGCTAGTATTAATAACATTCCGACTATTAAAATACTCGGCATAAAAATCAGGAGCGGAAGTCTTAAAAATACTCATCAATTTATCCAAACGATCATTCAACAGTGTATCGGCGTCTGCAAAAATATGTGCCAGATTAGCTGTTATTTGTTTTGTTTTTGACACAACGGCACGAGGCGCAATGATTAATGGCTCATATTCATTGATTACATTTTGCAAAG
>JAIROC010000285.1 GCA_031257735.1 Bacteroidales bacterium
TAAGAGAAAATAAATTGTTCGTCAGAGACGAAAATACAAACGCACTCATACCACTTGTCGCACTCGAAGATTCGATAAGTGAAAACGATAAAATAGTTGTGCGAGAAAATAAACTGTATAAAATAGATGAAGAGACAAATGCACTTGTGCCGATTTTGACAGGTGTAAGTTCGGGCGGGGAGATGATGTTGCCGGATTATAATAATATGGAATCTGTCAATAGATTAAATGGACAAGGTTCTTCGTGGACGGTAGACAGAGTTGGGTTTGTTAGATTGATTGTTAGGATAGTTGGTTCGTCAGGAAATCCCACGAAATGGTTATACCATTATATCAACGACAGAAAGGTTGGAGAGTGGGGATGGGGTGGAGCTTCTACTCCGTCTTTGACATGGAGTACCGGTAATATCTCGTTTATGAATGTCTATCCCGTATCCGCAGGTGATGTCGTAAGGGTGTCGTCTTGGGAGAATGTTGATAATGTACAAGAAGCGTACTTTATCCCGCCCAAGTTCATTAAAAAAGAGTTGCCTGTAGTGATTGAAAAAAACGGTTCGTATAGTCTTGACGAAATCAAGACTGCGGATACGTGGATAGACGGAAAACCGATATATAAGAAAACGTTATATTTTCCCGCGCTATCAAACATGTCAGAGGTAACGCAAGATGTTAGCGCGCTAAACGCAGAATTATTCATCGAAATAAAAGGATTTTATTACGGCGGCGACAGCATAAACCCTATTCCATACGTGGATACCTCGCTAACGGGGATGACGGCGATACTATATCGAACTTTAACAAAAGTTATAGCAATAAAAAATCCCGGAATTGATTTAAGCGATAGAGCGGCATACGTTACTGTAAAATACACCAAAATAACCGATTAATCTATAGTTTTTAATTTTTAATTTATAATTTGTATGGCGCGTAGTATAAAGGAAATAGCTGATAGTATAAAAGAAGCGTTCGTAAAAAATACGACTTTACAGGTGTTGTATGGACTTAATTCGGGAAAAACGTATGATGAGCAATTTTCTGATGTCAGCTTGGAAACAGTGTTGATAGAAGAAGTTGCAACAGCGTCGTCTGTAACTGAAAATTTAGTTGAAATGCGCAAGGCTGAAATAGATAGGATTATTCTCTCGGAAAGGTATGGATATAAGGGATGGTATGAACGCATGATGAAAAAATTTCAATTTGGGGATGATGTAAATGAATTGGACGAAAAAGACTATTATGATACAATAGACGAAAGTAAGCAGATTATCAAGTTTGCATACTGCGAAGAAAAAGAAGGAGGAATATTATTGAAAGTAGCAAAAGCAGATGCAAATGGCGAACCCGAAGCATTAGACGCAGGTACAAATACAAATATAGAATATACGGCAGTATTAGAATATATCAATCGTGTGAAGCCAGCCGGGATTAAGGTTGAGTTACGCAGTGAAGACGCGGACAAATTGAAAGTAAGTATACTTATAAGATACAACGCATTGCTATTTGTAACAGAAGATGCAATGAAAAACGCTGTTCAAACAAGCATTAAAGACTATTTAAAGAGTCTTGAATATAACGGAGCTTTTGTCGGCATGACTATGATAGATTTTTTACAGTCTGTCGCGGGGATAGAAATAGCACAAATAAGCTATGCAGGCGTTTCGCACGCGTTATGGGGAATAGAAGACATCACAAATAAAGTGAGTTACACGCCCTATAGCGGGTATTTGATTTTAGACGAACTAAGCATAACAACGCAATGAAATTAAAAATTAAAAATGGGAAAATATATAATAGATTGGTTGAAATTTGTCAGGGAATACCTGCCAAGCGTTTTGCGAACAAACTTTGTTGATTTGGCTTACGTGCTGCTGCAAGGGATAAGAGATACGTGGTTTAGGTTCAGCGAACATATAAACGAAACAGACAAAGTGTTGAGATATAACAGTCAATACTCAAATATGCAGAGACTGCTGAATGATTTATATGACAGTAACAATAGACATATAAAAGTCTACGATGGTGCAGCAGAGAATAATTTTTTACTTGCTTATCCCAATGAAGAATTAAAAACTATAGAAATTGGTTTTGAGGTTGTTTACCAAATGAGTGAATACATGTCGTATGAGGGATTTATCGTAGAACTACCTAATGCTTTTAAAACAAATGGTGTAGTAGATAAAGATTTAGAAGATAAAATAAAGCGAACAGTAGACAACTACAAGTTCGCATCAACAAAGTATACAATAATTTATAAATAAAAAACAATGAAAAAATTAAATAACATAAGCAGAACGGAAGGTTTTCCGATAACAGCAGAAGTGTTGGAAACGCTGAATAATTCAGACATTTTTGATTATATCATGGGTGAACTCAATATAAAGGGAGTAAGAAACGCTTACACTTTTATAAACTCATATCTATATTGTTTGTATTTCAACAGTAATGGTTTAGCATCGTTGTGGAAGTGTGAAGTAAGTACCGATACTATATTGGCGGCAGCCGAGAAGAATAATCGAAATAAATATAAACTCGTTTTTGAAAACAAAGAAATTGACATAAGCAAGTCCGACGGAACGCAAGTATACGAAAAAGCAATTACGGAAAAGCTTGTTAAGTTTGTTTCGACGAATGATAGTTCAGGGGAAACAAAGTACATGATAAAAGAATTGTTAGGACTTGATACAATAGAAGATACAATAAATGGAATTTTATCATCTATTGAAGCTGGCAAACTAAACAAATTAGACAACTTTTCAGTATTTATTCCATTTGAAGTGGGGTATTCACGCAACAGTGGCTATATGAAAGTAAATTCACTTTCACAATTAGAAGTAAACCTTTCCATAAATATTCCAATAACAAAATCTTATCTTGCAAATACGGCATATTCATTTGGCAATCTATCAGGTTTATTTTCAGCTTCATTTTCAGTAGATTTATTTTCTGATTTAGTATTCGCAACATTTTCTGGGTATGTTCTTAAGGAAGATGGAGCAAGGATTCCCGTTGTTGTCGGAATAGATAATAATGAAATATATAACGGACTTATTTGGTTTACTTCAAATATTGCAATTACAAGAGGCGTCTCGTTGGTATTTTCAGGAACAATACAACTAAAGTAATGAGAACAATAACAGTACAGGAACGACAAACGATATTAGACATTGCTTTGCAGTATTGTGGGGATGTGCAATCTGTGTTTGAGATAATTGAGTTGAACGATTTCTCAATAACGGAAGAACTCAAAACAGGTCAGGCAGTAGTAGTTACTGATACATATAACAAAAAAATAACAGAATTTTACTCCACAAACAGCATAAAGCCCGCAACGGCTTACATTGAGACTGTTTCAGACAGTAATGCAATGAGAACAAATGACAATAATCACGACTTAATCACAAACGATAACAACGACTTGATAATTGAGAATTAAAAATTAAAAATTAAAAATGGCAAAGAGTTTCAATCAATTCGATATAGTTTCTCTTCTGAGAAACATAGATTTCCTTGTCGGCTATAAGGGCGACAACGGTGAAGAAATCCGCATAAGCGGAGCAACATTGGCAAGCCTCTTTACGGGGCAGGCAGGTAGCAGCGTACAAATACAGTTTTCTGCAAACGCAGAAAATTGGCACTATCCGGCAATGGAAGGCGACCAATATGTTAAGTTTAAATCCGGAAACGACGCGTGGTCGTCGGCGTTAAAATTCGTTGGCGCAAAAGGAGATACGGGAACAGGTTTAACTATCATGGGAACATTCGAAACCTTGGAAGATTTGCAGGCAGGAGTTGCAAATAAACAACAAGGTGATATGTATAACGTAGGAAGCGAAGCTCCGTACAATATCTATATGTGGGATGAAAATGGAGTAGCTGGGTCATGGGTGAATTTGGGAAGTTTGAAGGGAGAAAGAGGATGTGTAATATATAGATACCTTTGGGGGCTTCCAGCGGTTGTTGGGAATGGGTATGTTATAACGAACCCGGAAACTTTAATTCCACAAGGGATAACGCCCAAACTAAACGATTTTGTTTTAGGCAGCAACAATACATTGGGAATTGTTAATAAACTAAGATATGATGAGAATCCGCAAAAAATAGAAGTAAAAACAATACTCGTTCTCAAAGGGGAAACGGGCGCATCAGCGTATCAAACATGGCTTAACGCTGGAAATAGCGGTACGGAAGAAGATTTTTTGAATAGTCTGAAGGGAGAAAGAGGAACAGCGATATATAAGATAAATACGGATTTACAGAATGTTGGAATAAACTCAGCTATTGCAAATTATCCTCCTCTTGTTTCAAGCGGAGTCAAACTGAAAGTAGATGACATATTGTTAGGAAACAATAATATCCTGGCGAAAGTAGTTACCTTGTATGAAGAAAGCCCAAATACAGTACAATACATTTCTTACCTGAATATCAAAGGTACGGATGGACTTTCAGCGTATCAAATTTGGCTTGCTACAGGAATGCAAGGCACAGAACAAGACTTTCTTAATAGTCTGAAAGGTGAAGGTACTGATATTCTTACAGGCGTCGAACCTGGGAGCATTTTATGGATAGATTCACAAAGAAATCCAAGATGGCTGAAAGGCAATCAAACAATTTCCGACACTGAAACCCCTGGCGAGGTCGAAATATCATCATACGCAAGAAAATATACAATCCTGAACACAAGTGGTTACACTTCATTTAATATTAAAATGTTATATGATTTTGCCGAATTGGAAGACATGACAATAGTGATATTTAATACAAGCGAACTTGGAATCATGGCAAAACTTGATTTCACAGGAAATTTTATCGGTATATTGCAAAGCGATTCACATATCACAGAAGGGATGCATATTGAGGCAGGTCGTCCAATCTTTTTAACTCTCTCCCCTTTCAAAAAGGGAGCGGTAAGAATGGTGATGATAATATCAACAGAACCTGTAGCGCCTCAAACTGAAGTATAAAAAAATAAGCCCCCATCTCTACATAACAAATCCTACCTTGTTATGTAACAAAGGTGCTACCACACCACGACAGAGGCTATAAACCTTTGTTGGTGTGGTAGCACCTTTATTT
>JAIROC010000266.1 GCA_031257735.1 Bacteroidales bacterium
GTTTTACCTGCCGGATATTTGTTCGGAACAGTTGCGGCGCTGACTGTCGCTGTTGCCGTTCACGGGCTGTTGCAATATTCGGGACTGACATTGTCGGCGAACAATTTCAAGATGACGGGGACGTTCGACAATCCGGCCGGTTTTGCTGCGGCTTTAGCCTGCGCCCTGCCATACGTTTTCGGGTTTTTCCGAAACCCTCGCCGAGCGGTCGTATATGTTTCCGTGATTATTGCTTTTGTAATACTTTTGGCGGCGGTATTGTCCGGTTCGAGAGCGGCAATATTTGCAAGCCTTGTTGCGATAGTCTGTTATGCAGGCAGTAAATATTCGGGAATAAAGTGGAAGCGATGGTTGAAAATATCGCTTATCTGCATAGCTGTGGCAGGAACGACAGCTCTTTACTTCCTGAAAAAAGATTCTGCCGACGGACGACTGCTTATCTGGCAAAACACATTGAATATGGTCTTGGACAAACCGGTTGCCGGACATGGTTACGGAGCGTTCAACGAAAAATATATGACGTATCAGGCGGAATATTTCGAGGCTCATCCCGACAGTAAGTATTCGCTTTTAGCCGACAATGTGTTGCATCCGTTCAACGAATATCTTTTGGTCGTGTCCGAGCATGGCGTTGTCGGGCTTGGCATTCTGGTATTACTGGGGTTATTTGTCGTCCGCAGTTATTTACGCAAACCCGACCGTACAAAGTTTATTGCATTGTTGAGTCTGTTGTCTTTGGCTGTATTTTCGTGCTTTTCCTATCCTTTCAAATATCCGTTTACCTGGGTTATCGTTTTTCTCAATATTGCGGCGCTCTGTCCTGCGGAGAAAATGTTTTCAAGCAACATATATAGCATGGCATTTCGAACAGGAACAGCCGTGTTTGCCGCCGGACTGCTGTTCGCCGGAATCACTTTGATGAAGGCGGAAATCAGATGGAACACCGTCGCCAAACAGTCCTTAGCCGGAAAAACAGCGGAAATGTTGCCCGAATACGACAGATTATACAAAGAGCTTAATAAAAACGGGTTGTTTCTCTATAATCATGCCGCCGAACTCCACGAAGTCGGAGAATATGAACGAAGTCTTTCGGTATTTGAACGGTGCATCAAACATTACAACGACTATGATGTGCAAATGCTCATTGCCGACAATTATAATAACCTGAAACAGTATGACAAAGCGGAATATCATCTGAAACGTGCATCGGCAATGTGTCCTGTGCGTTTTATGCCTCTGTACCGGTTAGTGGAATTGTATCGCGCTACAAACCGGATGAATGAGGCTATAGTCCTGGCGCAACAAATACTTGATAAAAAGGTTAAAATACCGTCTCCAACCGTCAGCGCCATAAAAAACAAAATGAAACAGTTGATAAACGAACAACAGTAACCAAAATGATAAAAGGCTATGTCAAACGAACAAATAATAGAACAATTTAAAAACGGTGACCATCAAACATGGGGAGATATTTACATCAAATATCGGCAAAAACTAATCAATTTTCTGCAAAACTACAATGTGGAAAATGTGGAAGATATCGCAGAAGAGACATTTCTCCGGCTTTGGGAGAAGAGAGAACAGATTCAGCCGGACATGAATCTGTTCAATTATATTTGTACTGTTGCGCTCAATATTGCGAAAAATAACTGCAATCACAATAATGTTGTACAGAGACATGCATCAAATACTGTTAATCAGGCAGACACTGAACAAAACCTGTATTTTCAGGAAGAGGAATTTATAGCTCACGACCTTTCGCGACAGATAAATATTATTGTTAAGAGAAATTTAACGTCCAGACAATGGGAGATGTTCTGTCTTTGGCAACAAGAGTTTACTTACAAAGAAATCGCCCGAAAACTTGGCGTCAAAGAAGGTACTGTTGAAACACATATTCATCGAATTAAGAGAAAATTAAGAGAATTGGAGAAAAAAAATTTTTTCTGTTGTATAGGTATAAGGCTTACTTAACTGTATATATAATGTATGAGAATATTTTTTAATGTTATTTTAGAAAAAAGATAAAGAAAAATAATGAAAAGGATTAAATTTATGACCTCGCACGCCAACGAGAGTGTCATGGAGGTGGAAGCTAAAGAAATCTCGTGTGGAAAGTTTAGATTTTGTAATACATTATGTGTTATTGCGATGATTATCGCAGGGTGTTTTGTAACGGGCTGTAGCATAGATGATGAATATAGATGATGAATTAAGCGGCAGCATAGACAATGACATAGTAACTTCTATAGAATTGGAAGAATACATCATTGCTGCGTCTGATTTTAAACAATCTCTTACTGTTTTCGAACAAGAAATTAGCAAGATTGATTTTTCAAAATTGGAAGTTTCTTATGATAAAGAAAGTAGAAAGATTACAAGGCTTCCTGCTTCTATTGCTTCTGTTAGAATAGAAGAGAAACTTCAAATCTTTAATGAAAAGAAAGGAGCATTGATAGAAAAATATCCGGAATTTGTTTCGTTTTCAACAGAAACGAGCAGTAAATATTTTCAGCAATGTATTAAAAGTTCATCAAACGTAAACAATAAGTTATTAGAGTTTGGAATTAATTTTTCTCGACCAGTTCTAAAAAGTGGTACAGTTGAAAATTATAGTAGTTATTATAGTTTGTTACCTATTTTATCCTCATGGGTGGGGAATTCTAACTACGTGGAATTAGCCATTGTCGCCTATGAAAATGGTTCGTATTCGACATGGCTTGATAGTCGCAATACTACAAATCATTCTTACATAACACTCACAAAGAGGAATGGGAATTATTATTATGAAGGAGGAGGGAATTCTTATTATCCGGTTAGTTGGGGTAATTATCCTGTTAGTTGGATAGGTCATACTCACAGGGATAGCTCAAATCCATCAAGCACCGATATTGCAACCAGAAATGCCTATCCTGACATGTCCTTTAAGATATACTATAGCGGAAATTTTTATTCATATTAATGACTACCTTTTTCTAATTATGAAAAAAACGGTTATAACTTCTTTTTTATGGATACTTTTTGTTTCATTTGCATTTTCTCAAAATGGAGACCATGTCGACGGAGGTGATTTTTTAAAAAGAATTGAATATAATATGTATGCAATGCGCACGGCTTATAATTTCGACAGTAAAGGCGATATAGAAAAATTGTTTTTCGGGGATTTAAACGCTTCGGTTGAGTTTTTTTACGAGCCTTCTTTCGAAGCTTCTGTCAATGGACCTGTTGGCTTTCGTATCGTGAGAGATTCGTTGGATGCATCTTATGTCTTTGAAATTAAATATATTTCCAATTATGAAGATGTATATAGGAAAGTGTGGGACAGATATCGCTCAATGGCGAATTCTGATGAAAAATATAAACTTGTCGAAAAAGAACAGATAAAACTCTTTAAGGTTGAGACCTTGTCTCATCCCATTAGCGATAAGTTTGCGGAGAAACTGTACAAAAAGATGGTCTCTCTTATCGACAATTTTAAAGCCAAAGGAGTTCCACCGACAATTTTTGACGGTTATAGCGTAACATTTCGAACTGTGGTCGATGATGAGGTGTGGTCGTTAAAAATTCATATACCTCAAGGGAACGCACTTAAAATGGCTGATATTTGCAGGCAAATCATGGCAGATGATATTGAAACATATACTTTTAAGGAGGCTGAGTATATTAAATTGCTGGATGCGTTATAAAATGACAAGGTCTTTATTTGGATGAATTAAGTTAACTCTGAGGGATAATAGTATCTTCCGGGTTTTGAAACTAAAAGAACGGAGTTTCAATGCAAGAGGTTACTATTATTGATCGGGGTGAGATAAAAGAAATGATTTTTGATAATAATTCTATATGCTCTGGAGTATGGACATCTGCATGTCCACTTTAATGTTTATATGAAATTTATGACGAGATTTGAAGTACATTTTAAAGACGAAATTATATCTGCATCCATGGATGACAAAGGTGTACTAGTTATCGCTGTTATTCATACAAAAAACTCCACTGATTTGCAGATTGCAGGTTCGATTCCCGAAAAATCTCTAACGAAGCATATCGAAGATATTGATAAAATAACAATAAAAAATATTGAAGCAGAACAAAATTCGGAAACAGTGAATTCGTGTCCCAATGAAGATATAAATGCGTATCTTGTCGGTGCATATCATTTTCTGAAAGAAAAATTGATGGCGGATGGTTTATTATGAAAGGATTTGAAATAAAGTTCGGAAACAATACGTTAAGAATTGCCGAAGATGAACAAATGACAATATCCGTTATGGTCGAAAAAATTTACGGACAACTGAATTTTCATTGTAGCGGATACATTGTCAACAAAAATCTACATTTTTCGTGGTACCATGGAAATCTTAAATCAGGAGATGAAATTGTAATCGAAAGAAAAGAAATCGAGGAAACTTCCATGCCAATTATCAATTCGGAAGGACAGTATTTGACTGCTGAAGAACCGGAGGAAAATAAATTAAAGAATTTTAGTGTACTCGAAAATTATTTAAAAGAAAAAGGATTGATATAAAAAATTATTGTAACTACTCAGGTATCATTTATATGATAGCGGGACGAATGTCAAACCCTTTAACAACACAAAACCAAGGCAAGGCGACCTGTCGGAGAATGAAACTCCGAAGGGACTCTTGCCTCCCTGAGTGGGATGTGGTATAATTTTTTCATTCTGTTCCGGCAAAACCACATGTCATCTAAAAAGTGAATTATAAGAAGACAATTTTGTCGATTAGTTAATTTGCTTGGAATAGAATAAACAAACATATAATAAATTATAAATTTTTGTCTGCTTAAAGGAGTGGACGTTAAACATAAATAGAAATGAAAAATATATTAAAAATAAAAGTATTAGTAACGATTGCAATATTTGTTGCAGGTTGTTTTATGACAGGATGTCAGAAAGAATATAATAATGATAGCCACGATATTTTGGATGACAGCTCGCTGGAAATAGAAGAATACATTATAGCTGGGCTTGATTATCAGCATGCTTTGAATACCTTTAGTAATGAAATTAAAAATATTGATTTCTCAAAAATTAGCAGGTCTCAGGACTCCAAAGGAAACATAGTTGTACATATTTCTACTTCTGTTTGTATAGAAGAAAAAGTCAGAACATTTAATGAGAAAAAGAAACTGTTGCTTGATAAATGCCCTCAAATCGTATCATTCTCATCCAAGGTAAGAAGCGATTATTTTCAACAACGGATGCGAAATTCTGCGATTATAAATGAAAAGGCATTGGAATTAGGTATCAATATTAATAAGCCAAGACTTAAAAATTGGTCTTATGAATCTTATAGTGATAATAGTTATATAGCCTATCTTGATAGCCAATTATCCAGTAGTAATTATGTTGAGATTGTTTTAATTGTGTTTGAAAATGGGACGGCAATGACATATATTGATTCTAGAAATACTAGTTCAGAATGCTGGTATCCTACTTTATACAAACAAAATAATAAATGGTATGTGGTGCTCAACAATAGTAGTCCCATTGATTATATTGCTCATACTCACAGATATAGCAATACGCCATCTGCGCAAGATTTGGCTAGTAGTTGGTCGTACCCCGGATTAGACGAACGTATTTATACATCTGGCGGTAATACAACAGCATATTAAATTTTATTGTTGGTTATGGAAAATTTTCATAAAAAAATAATGATATTGAGTGTTTATCTGATGTTTATATCGTTTACAGGATTGACACAATCATTGATTGTACCTTCAGACGGAAGACCGGAAGGAAGCGCTTTTTTAAAACGAGTAGAAAATAACTTGTTAAATGACGTCCATATAATTTCAGGCAAGAAAACATCATATATGTATAATCTTGAAAGTAAAACGGATATTGAAAAACTTATTTTCGGAGACTTCAACGCTATGGTTGAGTTTTTCATCAGCCCTTCATTTGAGGGCGCTTATGGCTTTCGTATTGTAAAAGATTCGTTAGATGAGGGATATACTATTGAAAGCAAGCGTATTTCAAATTGGGATACAGTGTGGTCGCAGTTAAGTAAAGAATTTCCAAGCATTAGTATTAAAGCTGGAGAAAATCATTTAACGACGAGAGCAGAAAAAGATAGAATCAGGGATTACAATAGAGAAATCTTCGACAAGCAAATAAAAGAAAGTTTTCGTCGATATGAAGTAATAACACTATCTGTTTCTGTGAGTAAGTTATTTACAGAAAAGTTGTATGAGTGTATCAATACAGCGATATCTCATTTTTCGGTAAAAGGAACTCCCGCCTCTATCATGGATGGTTATAAGACAATCTTACGTTGCGTGGTTGCGGATGAAGTCTGGACATTGACAATTCAGTCGCCTCAAAACGAACTGCTTCAACTGACCAAGATTTGTCAACAATTAGTGGAAGATATTAAATCAAAGAATGTCAGTGAACCGGATTATATAACATTGTTCGAGAAAATAACACAACAATTGTAACTACTCAGGTATGTTAATACATTATAGCCATTTATGTTTGTAAGATTTTTGTATCAGATATGAGATTAATTAATGATTATGATTGTTCGTAAAATTAAAACAAAATGAGTTTGTTTTTAAAGTTGGACAGTCAGTTTTTCCCGAACGAAGCAAGGGAAACGAAAGAGCGGGAATCGCTTGTTGAGCGAATGTTCCGGCGTTGCCGCAGGTCGTCTAATTAATTTTGGGATAGAATAAAAAAAATTTAAATATTAAATTAATTAAAAATAACAAATAATGAAAAGTTTTAAATCTATGACCTTGCACGCAAACGAGAGCGTCATGAAGGAGGCAGACAAAGGAATCTTGCGGAGTGGACATAAAAATTTAAGTTATAGATTTTTATTGGTTGCGGTATTAGTTTCAGTTGCAATGAGTAGTTTTTTCGTTGCCTGTAGCTCGGATGATATATTTTCGGAAGACAATATGGATTCTAATCTTGAAATGCAAATTTTCGGAGAGTATCTGTCATTTAGCTCTAAAATAGACAGTAAGACAGTTGGTTTACCGGAGGAAGACGTGAAGGTACTTGTGTTAGCCTTTCAAAGAATCAAACTTATAAAGAAAGATGGGCTTTACCAAATGCTTGAAACATCTGCAAATCAGATAAATGTTTCCGAAGAAGTATTTACCTGTCTTGACGATATGCTAAAGATAAGTAACAAACGAATTCTTGAGTATGGCAGAATATCGTCATTGATTCCGAGATTAAAGGATGGCGTAAATGAAAATGGAAATGAAAATAGAACTTCAAATGATTGCGTTGCTCAGACTATAGTCAATATAGCTCAGTTTATGGGGATGTCGTTGGATTTTTATGTAGTAAAGGGATGGATAGTACAACAACATGGCGCTAACGGGGTGCCTTCCGGAAGCATACAGGCAGTTATAAATCATTATTTTTCATCGTCTCCTGTTACTATTTCTAATGGTTATACTCCTCCATCAGGTAAACAGGTTTTTGTAGTATTCAATTATGGCAACGGAACAGGTCATGCTGCAAGATATTTGTCCTGTTCCAACGATTATGTTTTATGTAATGATGGCTTTTATCTTCTTGGTCAAGTATCGTCTGCCTATTTAATTTCCAGTGTTAATTAAGTAAAAAAAATAAAAATTATTTGTTTATGAAAACCGTATTTTTTAATTTACGAAAAGTATCTTTTATAGCAGGTTTACTTTTTTATGCAATATTTAATGGTACCACTCTTGGCGCTCAAGATTTAGTTTTGCAGAGATTGGATTCGGTTGATGAAACCACATTTCATACAAAAGAACTGCCTAAGGATTTAGTTTTGCAAGGATTGGATTCAGTTGAAACCGCATTTCATATAAAATATGAAATGCCTAAAGGCTTTAACAACCCCAATGCCGCACAATTCTGGCAGCCGAAGAGGTACTCTCCATGGCGTACTTTGTGTTGGGTTTTCGAATCCAAAGATAAACAATGCAAAGTGTTGTACAATGTGTTTCCCAGGTATCCTACGATTATCGGATATAATACACATAGGAGCATGATGCGTCGCGAATTCGAGAATATGTTAAATGGGGATAATTGTTTACGTATTCTACCGTCCAAAGAAGCGCAGAAGAGATTCAATGCCGATTCGATTTTTCTGTATGATGTTCCGACAGCAGCAGTACTTGATACGGATGATGAGAAATTTACTCATTGTACCAGAATGTTTATTACCAAGCAAGACAGACCGATATTGGATTTGGTTTGGTACTTTACGGAAAAAGGGAAGAAAAAGGAAAAAAAATATATGCAAAAGATAAACAAACATATTTGGTATTACGATGGTTATGGGTATAACGATGGTTATTGGACTTTGTTGGACAGGCAAAGATGGGAGGAGTGGATGAAAATATGTTTTAAAATACTTATGGAAAGAAAAACACACTAAATTTGC
>JAIROC010000390.1 GCA_031257735.1 Bacteroidales bacterium
TTTTACAAAATGAAAAATTACTCTTTAATATTAGTTGTTGGGTTGATGTTTGTTATACCCACTTTATTTTGTACTGCTCAAGATGCAGATACATTAACGCAAAAAGTTTCCAAATTGGAGAATATTCTCTCCAAATTACCCAGAATATCAGGATTACTGAACGTTCGTTATCAGTATACGAAAGATATGAGTTCATTTGATATTCGACGAGCGAGATTGGATATCAGAGGGGATGCTACTCGCTGGTTTGATTATCGTTTACAGGTAGATTTTGCCTCTTCCCCCAAAATACTCGACGCTTTTATTCGCGCAAAGATTAAACCTTATTTCAATATTCAAGTCGGAGAATTTAAAGCGCCTTTTTCTTTGGAAAGTCCCTATTCTCCTATCACGCTGGAATGTATAGACAATTCTCAAGTGATAACGAGATTAGTAGGCTATGAGGATGTTTCGGGTATTCGGGCAAATGGAAGAGATATTGGATTCATGTTTTATGGGGGTGTATTTCAGAAGGAAGGATACAGTATTTTGGAATACAATATTGGGGTTTTCAATGGCGCTGGGATAAATATCAGAGATAATAATAAAAGTAAAGATGTTGTCGCTCGAATAGATGTTCACCCCGTAAAACCTGTTACGCTGTCTGCATCGGGATACATCGGAGAAACTTATATGAATGACACTATGAAACATGAAACCAGAAACAGAGCAGGTTTTGGCGTGCGTTACGATGACAGTAAGTGGTTGTTCAGAAGCGAATACATTTACGGATTGACCTCTAAAACAGAAAGTATGGGAGGGTATGCTGTTATTGCGTATACTTTCATTAAGAAGTTACAGCCTTTGTTTCGGTTTGACTGTTTCCACAGAGATATAACCCAAATCGCAACACAACAAATTAATTACACTGTCGGATTAAATTATTGGATCATAAAAAGAAATGTCGGTTTGCAGGCAAATTGTACCTGGCAAACTTTCCATGACAGTAAGAATAATTCGATACTTGTTACTGCTATGGCTACATTCGGATTTTAAATAATTTAGCCGAAAGGGAATTGACGCTGCCATGTCCTAACAACGCTGTTATTGCTAACCTACAACGCCATCATTGCGAGGAGGTTCTACCTCGTTCGAATTATCCTCGCAGGTTCTTCCTGCGCAGTAAAAAAAATATAAAATAAATGCAGGCATAGCCTGCTTGGATAGATCGAACGAGGTAGAACCTCGTCCGAACATGAGCGCCTGCCTGCGCCTATGAGGAGCATTTGCCTGCGCCTATGAGGAGCATTTGCCTGCGCCTATGAGGAGCATTTGCCTGCGCCTATGAGGAGCATTTACCTGCGCCTATGAGGAGCATTTACCTGCGCCTGTGAGGAGCATTTGCCTGCGCCTGTGAGGAGCATTTGCCTGCGCCTCTTCCAGTTCGGAGTATTTTCGCAACAACCAACGCCATCATTGCGAGGAGCGCAGCGACGTGGCACCCGTAAGAGCAGCGGAGAAGTCTCGGATCGTGATACGGAAGCCTCGGATCATGATACGGAAGTCTCGGATCATGATACGGAAGTCTCGGATCGTGATACGGAAGCCTCGGATCATGATACGGAAGTCTCGGATCATGATACGGAAGTCTCGGATCGTGATACGGAAGTCTCGGATCATGATACGGAAGCCTCGGATCATGATACGGAAGTCTCGGATCATGATACGGAAGTCTCGTGTCGCGACGCCGACATGGGATAGCCCCCTTTCTTCAATTGAAATTTAGCTGACGCACTTCATTAATTGAAAATTAAAAAAGAGGGTTGCCCGTTACTGAACAACCCAAGTTAAATAAGTTTAATCAAATTAAACACCAATAAAAATGAATTATTTTTTTATACAAGTAGACAAGTGGACGAGTCTTGTTTACTCGTCCATTCGTCCATTTGTCCCCCAATTATTAATTAGTTGAGTTAATTATTAATTGCTTTATAAGGCGTTGACCTTTGTATTCCATTGAATAGAAGTAAACACCTGCAGCAAATGTAGCTGTATTTAGTTCAAGGCTATGCGTTCCGCGTTTTATTTCTATTGTTTCCGAATGCAACAATTGTCCACTGATGCTATGTATATGGAATATTATTTGCCCACTTTCGGGTACGCTGTAATCTATGCGCGTGATGCCATTGGCAGGATTAGGGGTGTTTTGACCAAGCGTAAAACCTCTCATTTCTTCCGTCGACTTTATACCTACACCTACCGTATTACGTTTGAGTGTTATCGTATCGTTATAGGGGTAGTTATCATAACTGTTCGTATAAACAGTCAGATGATATATTGTATCATTTGGAACTGTATAGGAACGACTAAAGAGATGTTCTGTTGTAGCCAATATTCCGATGTCTTTTGTTTCTGTAAACTTTGCCATTTGAACGCCTTGAGAATTTGTTACCAAGACGGTAATATCCGTATTGGAAAACCCCCTAAGATCGTAACGGTTAGATAAAGTTACTTTTACCTGAATACTTTCTCCTACTTTATCTGTTGTTGCAGAAGATGGATTATCTATGCTTACCAGATATAAATCTTTCATGTCTATGCATTCGGTGATGGCTGTTGAAGTATCTATTAAAGCAGGATTACAAAGCAAGCGTGCAGTAATTCGTGCGTAGATATCAGGAGACCATGGAACTTTATAAGAACTTTTAAAAGAATAAGACAAATTCTTTCCTGCATGTATTGTATCCGTGCATGTATCTGTAAGTATGATATAAGCAGGGTCATTTGTTCCGCCTGTGTCTATTTGTAATACAAGTTCGATGTCGGATATATCTACATTTCCTGTATTTGTCAAATTAATTACTGGAAAAATATCCATTTCTCCTGACAAACAATTAGACGAACCGCCTGAAACAGGGTCAATATGTGGAACTAATCTCGGATTGATACTGATTGTTCTTTGGATAGTATCGTCTTTGCGGTCAATATCGCTGACAGGGGAAGAAATGAAAGCATTGACAGCATAAGTTCCCTTTTGCAAGTCAAGATTATCAGCAATGAGTATGGTATCTTTTTCACTGCCTTCCATAGCTCCCGATAATACAATGATCGTATCTTTGGTGATTAAACCTCTTACCTTTACAATTATATTGGTCGGGGTTACAGCATAATTAATTCTTTGATTTGTTGTGTTGGCAAGCGCCAGACTAATATTCTTGTTATTCAAATCACAGAGAGAATAATCAGAAACCAATACTGTATCCAAAGCCAAATTTTGGTTGGAAGTAACCGTAATACGGTCAATGTGCTGTATGCCGCCATAAGAAATTGCTTCCAAAGAAACAGCCACGCAGACAGAATCTACATAAGGCGACAAATCTACTGTATATTTTACCCAATTCGGTGTAGTATAACTTGCATCGTATCGTTTGATTTGGTGAACAATCTTTTCGGATAATCCGCTATTCCATGATACGCGAACAGTCATTTGGTCACGTTTGTTAGGTTCGCTGTTATCGTGAGCATACCAGAACTCCAATTTAGGTTGTGCTGTCCTTTCCAATTCTATCTGTCCGATTTTTATCGTAGAAATTGTACCATGATAAGCGCCTAATACCAACATTCCCGTTCCCACATTGGGGGAAATTATGGCGTCGCTACCCTGAACAACCTGCCATCCGTTTGTTCCAACAACATTATCTATAAACAAGTCTGGTTGGGATGCAGAAAAAGTCTCTTCGTAAGGTAACGCAATTTTATTGGTTCTGTAGATCATTCGCAACGTATCGTTTGCGTGAAGCGTATCTTTTTCACTGCTGATCCATGCCGTAATGTGATAATCTCCTGCAAAGGAAACATCCAGCAAATTCATCAACTCAAAAGTATCTGTTTCCATCAAAGCTAAACTGTCTGCGGTTACAAGTACAACAGTGTCAAAATCTCCCTTCATTCCCTTTACTTCAAAGTAAAGAGATACCGTATCTTTGGAAAAATCATACGTAGCAATTCCTGTATTGCACAAAGCATATCTAACAGCTACATGATTGGGCGCACACATAGAAGTCAGATCATTGGCAGGATCTACAATTTGGGTTAAGGATAAATCGTAATTAGTTAAAATATCTAACCCGTAAGCGCCGATTGTTGTCGGATGGGTTCTTGAACTGTCATTAATGTCATTGGGAATATCGGCTATTTTGGCGCAGTACAGACCTGTATAATCCGCCAAGTTCAAACTCTGTGAAACGTCTACAAATTTGGGTTCTACCTGTACCGAAGCAACATCAGTAGGAACATCAACACGCCATACAGGTAAACTGCGGTATTCAATATATACAGGATAAACAGTACTGAAATCGGAGGTAATGCGACCAATAAAATTAGGCGCATAATAATTGTTTGTATTAATATCTTTTATTGTAGCTATATTTTCAGTCATACTGATTGGATAGCCCGAAGCAGACGTCAATACGATATTGTTTCTATGTATCTTGACACCTGAACTGGCATCACTTGCGGCGGTAAATATTCCGTTTTGAACAGCATTTCCATATAAATAAATAGAATTATGCAACAGATTAACCGAAGATAAATCAACGGAAATACCTTTAGCGTCGCTATTAGCAAAGCCGATAATTTCATTATTAGACACCAATCCAGAATAGCCATAAAAAAGTTGTATCCCGTACATCGTTTGAACAGTAATATCCTGTTGATGAATTTTATTTCCATTAATAGAAATATTAGAACCTTCAATGGCTATACCCGTCCATGTAGCGTTGCTATTGGCAATCCTTGAGCGAATAGTATTGAAAGATATTTTATTGTTTGCTCCATTTACATTTTTCAAAGATATGCCTGAAGCAGATTGATTGTAAAGTAGATTATGACTGATTTTAATACCGCTACTTTTGGCAATCCCCATATTAATACCTTCAAAACCTCCGCACAGTATATTATTTTCAATCGTGATAGCAGACAGATAATCGTTATCATTTACCCCCGTATAAATACACTGATTTCCATTCACGGCGGAAACTGTATCTGCAAAAAAGCGACAACCGTAAACACTGATGTTTGTACAACTGTCTACAAATTCAATTCCATGCGACCGCGATTTTGTAGCATCAATTGTGATTGCATTCAATGTAATATTATTGCTATTTCCTAACAGAACTACAGGATTATTATTACCCGAAGGCTGAATGATAACACTGTCGGCAATATTACTTGCAGAAACAATATCTAACTTATACGAACCAAAAATATCTTTTAATTCGGACAAATCTATATTCTCGGAATAAATTCCATTCTGTAGCGTAAATTGAACATCGTTTGACACTCCGCATGTATGTAATTGATTAATCGCGTCGGTGATGGTTGAGAAAACCCCTGTATTACCCACTACATAAGCGCCGCTTAGCGCCGAATCGCAAACAAGTAAACTCATACGGATAGTATCATTTTTCTGATTCATATCCGTAGCCGCATTATTTACAGATGTTGCGTATATTAATAGATGATAAGACCCTGCCTGTGAAATAGCAAATGTCCCCAAATCAATGGTATCATTAGCAAGCGATGCCAAAGGATTGTTATTCCATCTGACATTTTGCCCAACGCCATTACATTCCCAGTAAATATTTGCAGAATCCAATAGAGCAAGTCCCGTATTTGTAACGATTAATTTAGGATTAAGCGTTTGTCCGATTGTAATTGCTATGGACGGAGGAATATTATAGAGTTGGGATAATTCCATATCCAGATTATTTGTTGTAAATCCATAAGCTCCTATGTTCGTAGGAGTAGTACGTATTTGTTTATTAATATCCTCCCTTACAAAAGAAAATACAGGACAATATAAAGCCGAAGTATCGGCGTATTCCAAGCTGGTATTTATATCAAGAAAGTTTGGCAAAATAGATACAGAATGTATATCTTTCTGTGTAGCTAATTGCCAATTGGCTAAAGATGCATAGTTTGTGCCTCCTAATCTACAGATATTCCCAACGCCATAATAGTTATTATAATCCATATTTATATCATTGATATTTGTAGATATGTATATTGCTACATCGGCGCTTGTTCCTGCTATTAGATTATTGTAAGATATATTCGTTGGTTTGGCAGTAAAATTCAGAGCATTTGCCCCATTGCTTTCCACATAGATAGAATTATGATACAGGGAATTTATAACGTTAGAAGCGCCAATACCATAACCGGCTGTACTGCTCCTGATACAAATTTCATTATTGATAAAGTTCCTGTCTCCTCCCGTTACCGATTGCATTTCAATACCGCGAACAGTTGGAATTTGATTGCTTAAAGTTCGTATTTTATTCCCTTCCACCTTATCAAGATCACCATTATTGAGCAATATTCCGTGCCATGTCGCAGCCGAATTTTCTCTTCTGCTGATGATAGTATTGTGTGATATACTATTTTTAGTACTTCCTGTACCCCAACACCATATTGCACGATATCCGCTGTTAGTAATAATATTACTGTCGCAAACTCTGTTAGAACCGTTACTCACGATGTGAATAGCGCTATATCCTCCGTCAATAATATTATTAGTAACACGAAAATCAGTAAGATTGTTAGCGCTTCCTGAAGAATGATAAATACCTGCTTTACCGTCTCCTTCAGCTGTTGTAAGCGTATCCAATAAAATAATACAGTTACTAATTTCAATATTGGGAAGCGCTCCTATCATTTCAATCCCTCTTTTTCCTGTACGGGCGTTCAAAGTAAGATTTGATATTTTAATGTAAGGCGATCCGTTTAATGTTATTACATTCATATCTTTCTTTGCCAGCAATACTGTATTGGCAGCACTTCCCGATTGGGAAGTCAATGTAATTGTATTGACAGCGCTTAATCCCGATATTGAGGTTAATTCAAAAGAAGCAGCATGAATTTCATTGGGTAAAAATTCAAATCTTACAGCGCCGTTCATTCCACATGTTTTCAACGTAAATAATGCGTCCTGCATAGTTGCAAACTTTCCGCCTGTTCCTATGGTATAAGTTCCGTTTAAAGCGGTGTCGCAAGCATATATTGCTGTTTTAACCGTATCGTTTGACAAATTATTGTCTGTTGTTCCGTCAGCAGGTTTGGTCCATACGATTATGTTGTTCGTTCCCGATACAGGATTAAAATTACCTGCTGTTACTACTGATGAACTTGTTCCTGCTGTTAATGTTCCTTTCCAGCGATAGGGATTTGTAGTTATCTGTCCATTGATTGCCCAATAAATATCGACAGAGTCTGCCGTTGTTGTTCCTGCATTGTGTAATATGATATTTATATCAGTTTGCGTTCCGACAGATACATTATTTGTAGAGAGAGACAAGGACGCAGGATGAATATCTACCGATACGGGTGTGAAATCATAAGCTCCCATCATGGTAGTAGATGTTGGTCGTGGAGTTCCATTTATATTATCGTCTACGATACCTGTTAATGTGGGACAGGATAATCCATGATTGGATGCGGGTTGCAATGTATTTGTCGCATCAACAAAGTAAGTTTTTTCAACAACAGAATTTAAATCGCCTGTCATTGTTGCCTGCCATGCAGATAAAGTAGTTTTG
>JAIROC010000451.1 GCA_031257735.1 Bacteroidales bacterium
CAAAATAACCCTGTCGGAAGAAAGACCAACAATATTACTCAATTCGGGATTGCTTGCCACTGCACGGATATTTCGCCCGATACGGCTGTATTTCATCAGTAACACGCAAGACACAAATAGCACCACACATACCACAATCGTCGTAATCTGAATATCGGTAATATATGCTCCGAAAAACTCGTTGCCTACTTTGATTTCGCCTGTGCGCACGCTTTTTGTATCGTCGCCCCAAAGCATTGAAATGACGTTTTGCAGGACGGTGTAAAGTCCCAATGAGGCAATCATCAGTATCATAGGCGAAGCGTTGCGTTTTCGTAATGGCTTATACAGGGCGATTTCGGATAACATGCCTACAGATGTGGCGGAAATAATGGCTAATGGAACTGATAGCCAAATTGAATATTGGAGTTGTATGGAGAACAGGTATGTGAAATAGGCGGAAAAGGTCAGGGTGATGGCGTGGGCGATGTGGAAAAAACGGGTGGGGTAATAGGTCAATGAGAATGATTGACTAATTAATAAATATAAAGATGTTGTGTATAATGCATTAAATAATAATTGAGTAATCAGTGTTAACATATTAATCATGCGCTTAAATTAGGCCACTGTCCTTGAGCTACTAAATTAATAGATAAAATGTGGGATTCGCTCTCAATACATAATTTCACAGCATCAGCCACAGCTTTTGGCGGCATCATGGGAATATTGGAATAACTGTATCCGAAACTTTCTCCCATTTTTCTAACATTATCTTTCACAATATCATTATCATATAAACCTGTATCTACGGCACCGGGCAATACTTCCGAAATAAAAATATTTAACTTATTTAATTCTAACGTCAAACTTCGAGTAGCATTATGCAGTCCGGCTTTTGCACTTACATGGGAGAAACCTAAAGGCACTGCTCTTATTCCACTCATAGAACTAACTATTACCATTCTGCTTTCTAATTGTTTTTTAAAAACAGGTAATAATGCCTGTATCATAATTAATAAGGTCTTTACAACTGATTCAAATTCTATTGTGGGCAGATTCAGAGGCGTATCTTCTATACTTAAATATGGGTTGTCATCTTTTATTTTATATGAGCCTGCACTTATTCCTGCACAATGAACATAATAATAAACATTATTTTCAAAGTCTAATTGAGAAACAAACTTTGAAATATCATCTTCCGACAATAAATCAATTGCAAAAATTTTAATAGAAATATTCGGGAAAGAGGATAATAAGGATTTTCTTATTAATTCTAATTTTGATATTGTTCTTGAAATTAATATTAAGTTATAATTTGATTGCGCCAAACTATAAGCCGTAGCAGCGCCAATATTGATTTTCACATTTTTGTCTGTAAAAACATTATCTACAATAGACATATCATTTATATCCAAATATTTAAATCCACATCCCGAAATTATTATAGTCTTAGTATTACTCATTGCCAATTAAATTTAATAAATAACCCTTAATATTCTCAATCTTTTTTGTATCTTTAATTATCTCAATTTCAACACTAGAACCCGTATTATTGCCGTTCAAAAGCATTATAAAGATTTCCTTTCCATTTTCAAAATAACCAACTTCTGTAATAATGTCCAAATTAATTATGTTTTTATCAATCTCACCTTTCTTTTTGAATGTATTAGAACTTGTACTGTTTGTTCTGTGTTTCATTTCTTCTGCAAATTTAGTATTGATTGCCTCTGTCATCCATTGAGAGTTAGCGGTAACGAGTTCAGTGAACTTTTCCATATTTGCGCTTTCATTTGTAAAATCATTAATTTTATTTGCAAAATCATCATCATTTCGATGTAAATAATCTATTCCTTTTTGCAAATCCAAATTTCCAAAAATATTTTTTATCCGACCAAGTAAATCTTCAAATTTCTGATCATTCTGATTATTAAATTTAATTTTTGCAACTAAAGTGATTAACCATCTTATAGCGAATGCCTGTCCATTTTCTGAATTCAAAAGGTCCAAATATATCATTTCAATTGTATTATCTTTCCAATTATCGTCTTGATAATATGTAATTCGATTATATTTTGGTTTTTTGTTCTTGAAAAATTGTATATATTGTTCTAATGCTTCGTTTTTTTCTTTGGGAACATACCAAAATGGTAATAACATTCCATTTAATGATTTCATTTCATATCCATTCTCTATAAGAGTTTTGATAATATCATAATACGTTTCAACGGGGATAAAATATCTATTATTTCTGCTATTATTAAAATATGAGTTCAGCAAATTATTAAAAAAGATATTGTGTGCTACGCTAAATGGTATCATTCCATTGTTTAATTGAAATATATGATTGAGGAATTGAGTAGAATTAGCAGATACTTGTTTATACTTATCATCAATTCTATCCAATACATCTTTAGCTGTTAATCTACTAACCAGACAAATAACTACAAGGATTGCTGCAATAAGTATAATTGACCCTATAATTTGGAATAACAATTTTGTCCCTCCCTGAAATTTTTCATAAAATTCAAATTCAAATATTTGTGTAATTTCAAAAACTAAGTATGTTACAAAAACAAAAAAACCTGTTACTAAAAAACTTACTAATATTGACAGTCCTCTTTGATGTATGTTTGACAAAATTAATTTTATTGTAATTTTCTCATTTCTTTCTTTTGTAAACACCGAAATTTCGTAGATAAAAAACCAAAGAATTGCTATCATGAGCATTGCAGCTATAAGTATACATGTATGCGTAGTATTCATAATTTATTAATTGAGTTGTATTTAACAAACTTTCCATCTTTCACTATTTTAAGTGTAACGGGCTTTATTACATCCCCATTTTTATCAAACGATATGTTACCCGTTATACCTTTAAAATTTTTACCGGCATAAAATTCCTTGTTGATATTCTCAAATTTAAATTCATTCTTTTTAAGAATTTCTACTACAATGGAAACATTATCGTATCCAAGAGCAGCATAATACGACGGCGCTATTTTATACTGTACTTGATAGTTTTCTATGAATGATTTACTTTCCCTGTCTGTGTTTTCTAAATCAAAAGCGCCATAATATGTATAAATAATTCCTTCCGAATTAGCTTTCCCAATTTGTTCTAAAAATGTATTGTCTTCAAAGACAGGAGTAGCATAAAGATTAAAACGCAAATCATTTTCTCGAATTTGTTTAACGATTTGTGGATATTCAGCTTGTGCAATAATAAAGATAGCGTTTAATTGTTGATTTTTATATTTCATGATATGAGTTCTAAAGTCTGTCGTATTAGAAGCAAATGCAAGAGAAATGGGTATGACTCCTCCCCGTTGTTTAAATTCGTTTTCAAAAGCATTAGCAATGCCAACTCCATAGTCATTTTGAATATATAACACGCCGACATTTTTCCAATGAAGAATATCTATTGCTAATCTTGCTTGCTCTTTCGCACCATAGACATCGGATAATTCATTTCTAAAAACATATTCTCCGAAATTAGTAATTTCAGACGCAGAACTCCCAGGAGAGAAAATAACAATTTGATGCTTTTCCGCCAATGGAGCAACTGTTAAAACTTCACCACTTGTTACCGGTCCGATGATTATTTTTATTCCTTGCAACTGCAATTTCTGAAAGGCGCTTATTGCTTTATTTTTATCACCCTGAGAGTCTTCATATATCACATTAACTTTTGTGTTTGAAGTACTATTAAATTCATTAATAAATAATTCAATCGAATTTTTAATTGGTACTCCTGTGAAAGATACCTGACCAGTTAAAGGTAATATAGCGCCTATTGTAATCATTTCCTGCTTTTTATCTTTATTCAACCAAACAACCACTCCGATTGCCACTACCGCAATCACTCCAATTGTTATAAAAATTTTCTTTGACATATCATTTACTTTTTAGTTATTATCAATTTTAACAGTTCCCAATTCCAATTCAATTACTTTATTTACAACATTTTCCAATAAAATCCGTTTATGTTCGACGACTACAAAAGTAATGTTTTTTTTTTGCAAATCATGTACACATTT
>JAIROC010000471.1 GCA_031257735.1 Bacteroidales bacterium
AAAAAAATTACGCCATTAGACCTTTTCAGTAATAAAACAATGATATTATGAATAGAAAAGAAATTTATATAGGGTGCATAGTTTAAATCCAATACAATTATATATACTTTCCGAAAAAAAACAAATTTCAAAAGAATATATGCTAAAACATTTGCCGCACACAGATTATAAAACCATATTGAGTCATTTTTTTTTGTCCGAACAACAAATTTTAAATTAGTTAATATGTAGTAATATATTCTTTTTATTATACTTTTTGTTGGCCTTCCCTGAAAAAATATCATATCCTTATCGGAAGTAATTCGTTTATCGTAATAATTGGGCGGAACAATAGAAAAAACTTTATCAAAACAATTCGCTTTGATTAAAACAGACACAAAATTATTTGATGATTGCGGGGTTCCGATGATATGTGTCAAATGTTGAGGAACCTCGTGACATAGAAAAATCCGTCTATTCATGACTTGCCATACGTTTTACAATTTTAGCGGGATTACCTGCAACAATACAGAATGGGGGAACATCTTTCGTTACCACACTTCCTGCTCCAACCACACTACCTTTTCCAATTTTTACCCCTTTTAAAATAATAGTTCGAGCCCCAATGAAAACATCATCATCAATCATTATAGGTTTTGATAATGTTTTTGTTGGATTCTTTCTATCTTCTGCTTTTATAGGGTGTGCATCCGTATCTGAGATTATACATCCGGTACCAATCAACACACGATTTCCAATAGTAATCACCGTACTGGCAGAAATAGTGGACCCGGAAATCCCCACATCGTCTCCTATTATTATTTTTGATCCCGGCGTTCGAAGATTAAATAAAACAGGCTGGATGATACCAAAGGGATTCCATTTAATATCGCCCTGTGCATAAAAATTATCGCCAATAACTATAGTACTTTTTTGATGGAAAAAATTGGGACGCATTATATACATATGTTTTGTTACCGTCCATGTTTTATTATATTTTATACCGGCACGACAACAATAATAAAACGTCTTGATTTGCCTTAAATTCAGGTTCAACAAATGTAATATTTTATGCAGTTTGTTCATATACGATAATAGGTTATAAATTTATCAATGTCGGTAAATAAATATGCTTGCGTTTTGAGCTTATTCATATCGAAGTTCCACCATTTTATTTCATCTAATTTGCATTTTATTTCATCAGGAAAACGGTCTTTTATTTTCCTGGCAGGCACTCCGCCCCATATTTCATACGGCGGTATATTGTTCGTGACAACAGAACCGGCAGCCACCACTGCGCCATCGCCAACAGTAAGCCCTTCCATTATTTTAACTCCATAACCAAGCCAAACATCATTACCTATTACAAAAGAATATTTCCCATCAATCAGGTCAAAATCCTGAAATTTTTGATTTTCAACAAAAGTAAAACCGCCCTGTTTCAGCAAAGAATAAAAAGCAGGGTGAACCGAAACATAATTACCCAAAGGGTGCTGTCCGTAAATTACTTCAACGTATGGCGCTATACAGCAAAAACGTCCGATAATTCCGCTCTCGAGTTTGCTAAATCCGCCAATATATGTACCCCTACCCAAAAAAGAGTAGGATATGTTTACTCTTTCATCAATTTTATTGAAACCCTCCAATTTTGTATGGCTGTTTAATTTTACTTTTCGTGCAATAAGGATTCTTTTACCGGAAAAATATTTGTGATAAAGAGCAAATAGTGTGATATAAAGACGTTTTAATAATTTCATCATAAAGACACCTTAAATATTATTTTTTGAATTGTAGTAGGTGATTTATATATTTTTTCATTTCCATATTGGTCATTCGGCAAAAATCCCTGTTATAGCACAAGCCCACAGCGTATATAATAAAAAAATAATAGATAAAGGAACTCGGCTGGTCTTCCAAAAAAGAACACAGAGCCTTGAATGAAACCCATAACCCTAATGATTTCATATACCAATTGTTTGATTTGTTAACAGCAAAGTATGAAGCGCCTGCAAAAAACAAAAAATAGACAAGAAAACCCACAAAACCACCCCACTGTAAATAGTTAAACATTCCCGATTCTGTAAAACTTCTTCCGCTTTTCAATGAATAAATATGTTCAGATAAACTTGTTTTAACTTTTCCGTTTACACCCAGTCCGAACACATAAGCATTATTATCTCTCAATCCGAATAATACGTCTTCATATATACCGGTACGTGAATCAACTGTAATATTTTGCTCTTTGTTTCCCTGCGAAACCACATACTCCATATTCTCTGAAATTTTGAAAATATTAAAAATGCCACTAACTCCCAAAATAAAAAATAGAACAGGAAAAACGAAACAAAACACTGTTGCTCTTTTCACTAATTTAACCTTTAATTTGTTTGATCTTAAATAACTAAGCAAAAACATCAAAAAAGCAACACCAATATTCAAAAGATTCATCCTGTATTGAATATCGGAAAAAAAAGACCAGCCTAATAATATCACAATTAATGCAATCTTCCATTTTGACGAAATATATGGAATAAAAAACAACAATAAAATAAATCCCGACAATGTGGCGCCAAACGAAACATGACCATCTGTTTTTCCCTGTCCTAATATGATAAATGCCGCAACAGTTCCCCATATTATATACGACCTTATCATTATCATGAAATTTTTCGGATTAATCAATTTGTATATATAATATGGGAATAAAAAAAACATAAAAATAAAATTGTATAAGGCAATCCAATCCGATTGATTTTCGGCAATAAATATGCCTCTGACAAACATTATCGCATTATAAATCACAAAGAGATTTAATATTTTTTTACCGTCGATATTCTGTGTGGGATATTTAAAAATAGCAGCCATTGCTATCAATGGGGTTAGACAAACAAGTGTAACCGCCACTATTTTCCCCGGAAAATAAGATACCCATATCGTAGGAATCAGAATCAGAGGAATACTGTATTTTATAATAAATGATTCCCTGATTAATTTACCAGTAACAGGCGTCTTCAACTTTTTTTGCATTTTCGGGTTTTTCAGTTTCCGACGGAAAAACCCAGTGTTGATTAAATACAGGGCGATAATCAATATTAATATCACAATTGGAATAACGCCAGGGATTTAGTCCCGGATATTGTTCCGTCCATCTTTTTCCCAGGATACCGAATAACAGTTGTGTGCCTCCGGCTACATGTATGGCTTGTTTTCCCAAACGTTTTATATATGCTGCAAGCGGCATCCCATAAGCGCCGCAACCCAAAATACAAACATCGAAATCAATGCCCAAAATTTGTTTTTCCATATATGCCAGCGCTTCAAACCAATCTTTGAATGGCGTTGTTTTTCCTGTTATCGACTGAACTGCTTTCATTGTGAGTAATTCAAAATCGGGCAAAATATCCGGACTGTCAAATAACAGTTTGCGCTTTGCGTATTGCTGTTGAATGGTTTTCTCAAACGGATGTATCACCAATACTTTTCTTCCATGCAATATTCTTGTCCAGGGTCGTTCCACAAAAAAAGGATATAACATTTCTAATTGAACCTTTTTTACATCAGGACGCAAAGGCATAAATTTTTCATAGTACACATAGCTTGCCAATACATCAATCAAAGGAATATCATCCAAGTACCTTTCGGCAAAACGTTCGGCTGTTTCCTGTGAAGGCGGAAATATTCCCGAATAAATACTCATTGTCCGGAAATGTTGAGTGTTCCACCATGGCGTATGAGTATTATCTGAAATATATTGCCATATTTTCTTGATGCGGGATTCCTTGTTATGAACAGTGAGATAATTGTTTATACAGTTAATTTCAGTTGTGCCGAAACGCGAAATCATACACGGCTCGCCCTTTGCCAAAATATCATAAACAATATCATTGGACTCCTGACGGTCGCAGTTACATTCGGGATTCTGAAAATGTATTCCCGTTATTTTTCGATACGCATGTTTTAATCCTCTGATTGCAATATCTTTTGGTGTTATTGGATAATATTTCATAAATTTTTCAAATTATCATTATATCGTTTTCCATACGCTTCCCAAGTCAGTTGTTCTATGGCTTTTCCCGCATAATTTCTTTTACCTTCGGGCTGAGTCTCGGCAAGCGCCAATGCTTTTTCAATACATTCCGCCAAACATTCGACTGTGGTTTCCGGCATTTCGATAATCCATTTCTTATCTTCCAAAAAATTTCTCAAATCCCGTCCGCCGGTATCTTTTGAGCAAACAATGGGTAAGCCACAAGCCAATGCCTGTGCCTGTACCAAAGCCAATCCTTCTTCCCGCGAAGGTAACACAAATATCTTTGCCTGTTTGTAATAATCTAATAACTGTGGTTGATTAACAGAGCCTATATGAGTGAATAACGGGTGATTCGGTAAGGGGCAATCAACAACACCTCCTACATGTAAAAGTTTCTTTTTAAGAAGATATAAACAAACTTCCGTTAATAAATCGCAACCTTTTCGATAAGACCATCCTCCAACAAAAATTACATCAAAGGCATCATTTGAAGACTTATCCGTCGGGTAAAATTGGCTTAAAGAAGTTCCATACGGATTGACTAAAAGTTTTGCTTCGGGGCATCCGTATAATAAAAAACTTTCTTTCACGTGTTCGGCAGGAATAGCTATGTAATCTGTTATCAAATAGGTTTCTCTGGAACGTTTATTAAAGTATTCCATATTCGTTTGTGCGCCGGGAATTGTTTTTAAAATCCGTTGCTGTTCGTCAATATGCTTGCTGCCCCACTCTAAAATAGTCAGCGCGCCGAATTTTTTCTTTGCTGTAATAAACGACTTTTTATATACTGTTCCCAAAGCAATATAAATATCGCAAGGACGCATAAAAATACGCAAGTATAAATCCATTGACAAAAAGAGATATTTAGTAATATAAGGATTGTTTTTGAATATTATCTGCAATATAAGAAACGGTAAAGCAATCCACAAAAAACGGCAATCATTTTTTTCAAGCCCGCCCAATGTAACACATCTTTTTGTAGGTACATACGAATAAAATTTGACGTCGTGACCATTATGTTTTAATTCACGAGCCAAATCAAGCAAATGAAACCTGCGTGAAGCAACAATGTTAATTTTCATAATTGTATTTATTTATTATTTTAATGTTGTTAATATTATTGTACCGAAAGTTTTATAGCTGTTAACCATTTCGCAATTATTACAGAGATAAAAAAAACAGTAAAAGAATTGATAAGCCAAAAATACGAAAAAGGTAAATTAATTAAAGGCTCGAAAGAAAAATAATGCTGGAAATCCCATTTCACTAAAAAGAATCTGCATAATATATAATTAATTGCAGCGTGAAGTAAATATACGTACAAAGAATATTTTTTGCCGATAGTATTCCAAACAGTTCTCGCTCCCCATTGATTATTTTTTAATAAATAAACAAATATCACCAATACCAATAGAATAGTACTAATATACCCTGTTCCATCAACAGGATTACCTGTAATTTTTTTCAAGACATAGTGAGCAAAAGCAGAAGCAATGGAGAAGATAATAATCAAACAATATAAAATAGAATTTTTAACATTAATCTTTTGAATTATTTTCTGATAATTCTTGATTATAAATCCAAGCATTACAAAAGGATATGACGTAATCCAACAGGTGCCATAACGCCAATGAAGGATATTATTATGAAAAAAGAGCGATTGATATGCGAAAAAGAGCCAATAACATAATCCCGCAAATATTAACACATAACACAATTTAAAGAAAACATGCCTTGTCCGGGAAATAAAAAGGAGCAATTTTATGAACAATAAGCTGTAAATATACGCCATTAAATACCAGGCAACAGGACAAAAGGGCGTACTGTTAAAAAACCAAAAATCCCAACTCGCCAATAATTGTAGCCCTTCTTTGATTTGCCGGATATCAAACCAACAGATTGTATTAACAAAAAAATATAATAAAGTGAAATATAACAATAATTTAGCAGATTTTTTTGTTGCTCGATTTATTTTTTTGTCAAACTCTGTTCGGTCGGGTGAATAAATAAAAAAACCTGAACAAAGAAAGAAAAAAGGCACGGCTATTCTCGCAATATCGCCGAGTATCTCTCTCAAATATGGTATTGGCGTGTACACATGTAACCCACCACCAAAAAAGCAGCAATACACCTCATGGTGTCTATTGATTCCAGTCTATTCTCTTTATTTTTCATTTTATTTATGATTTACATTATTTTTTATATTTATGATTTTCCAAATCTTCCGGATATGCAGAGATATTCCGATTAATCTATAACTTGTTGGCATCACATATAATGCCATTATCACTTCAAATAACAACGTACCTGTAGCCGCACCGGTTAATCCCCAATATAAACAGAGAATATAGGAACATCCTACAGATAATATCGAGCTTATTATTCCTGCTATAGCCAATTGGTAGGGTTTATTCATAGCTCGGAA
>JAIROC010000342.1 GCA_031257735.1 Bacteroidales bacterium
TAAAACCTGTTTTATTAGAGTTCATTCAGACGGTAAGTTTACCCGAACATGATACGGATTACATACAAACTCTTTTAAAGGACTATGAAATAGACGGCTATTTCAAGTTAACGAACAAAGAAAGATGTCATAAAATATCAGGCTATCCTGACACCATAACACAACACATACCCATAGAAAAGAATAAGATATTGCTCTTACAGTTAGACAGTGATGAACTTACGTCTATGCAATGGGGCAATATGGGCAGAATATATGTCTATATCGACAAAGAAAAACTGCATGAACTACAATTCGATGAATTGTATGTTTACATGCAGTCGTATTAATCTTTTTGGTTTTAATCGTTTTTATCTAGGCTAACGTCTTTACTGTGTATCCAACCGTAATAGAAGCAAGTTTCCGCATCTTCGAGTTCTTCGGTAGTAAATCTGTTACTGTGGATATAAATACCTGTTTCGTTGTTCATGCGGACGAAATACCAAAATTCATTTTTAGCATCTTTTGTTTCGGCGAAGATAACGCCTGTTGCATTTGGGGCATATTGGGCGAGAGAATTTCCTTTCCAACTGTGTTTACCTCCAATTTGTTTTTCGTCATCTACGATAGGTTCGACGCGCAGGTTAGCGACGCCAATGGTTTTAAAGGGGACAGGTCGTTCTATACGAACAGAGGGCAGGACAGTTCTTCTATAAACAAGTGATTTAGTTGCTGTATTAAAATAGCTTGTGTTATTGGTACTGACACATACATATTGGGTAAAAGTATTAATAAAGTCCCCACAACATCCTTCTTTCCAGATAGAAAAATTAAGTCCATTATCTTCATTAGGTAGATTTGTTTGAACGATACTTCCTTTTTCTCCGATAGAAAGCAGATAACCGTCACTTTTTTTATAAAAGACGAATACGTGGAAAACATTAAATATCTTTCCTGAAAAGATAAGGTCGTATGTTCCATTGTTATTAAAGTCAATAAAATGGAAAGAAGGTAAAAGTTCTTCGACAGGAACTTTTCCTTTTGTTACGGCATGAAATTCCGGGATATTCATTACCTTTTTAATTTCTCCTGACAGTTTGACACTGTCACTTTTAATATACCATTTCTCGATATTTGAGTTCTTTACAAAGAATCCTGTTTGAGAAAATCCAGCTGCTAAAAACGTTGCAAATGTTACTACAAAAAATATTCGTTTCATTCTCTTTATTAATTTAATTTTTTATTACTTTATTATATATGACTGTTTTGTTAGTTCAAATGTTGCCTGAACGGAAAAAATTACTTAGCATATTTTTTTAACACTAACCTGAACAGTTCTTTATATGCTTCACTTTTTTCATCCCATTTATATTTATCTTTCATTTCTTCCATATAACTGATTGCGTTATGGAGTTTAGAGATACTATTAATCTTATTGATTTCTTCTGTAAAGAGGCTACCATTTCCTTTGAAAAGACTTTTCACGAATAAGAATTTATTATTCATATCGATAGATTTCATTAGATCGGATACGTTTTCATGTTGCAATTTCATTCCGATACTTTCATCGGGTTTGAAACCAGAAACAATTTCATTCAAAGAAGGTCTATTGCTTTTGTATTTATCTCCTATACTTGTTGGTTTATCGGGGACAGGTTCTTCGTTATTTTTGTATTGGGGATGTATTGAGGTTTCGACAGTTGTATCTGGGATTTCTTTTTCCGTTACAGTGATATTATCCTGATCTTTGACGGGAAAATTATTGTTTTTCAAGTTTAACTCAAATTCCATTTCAGGGAATTTTTCTGTTTCTTGAGTATCTTCAATAATATTTTCTTGAGTATCTTCGATGACATCTTCTTGAGTATCTTCAATAATATCTTCTTGAGCATTTTCAATAATATCTTCCTGAGTATCTTCAATAATATCTTCCTGAGTATCTTCGATGACATCTTCTTGAGTATCTTCGATGACATCTTCCTGAGTATCTTCGATAACATCTTCTATTTGATGAGATACGATTGGTTCGTGTTTGTCAAATTCAGATATTTCGGTGAGGTTAGGAGCGCTTGTTTTATCTTCAGGGATATTTTTCGTTTCTGTTTGTATTTGATTTTCATCCGAAGATTTACTTATGGCGATATCTTTTTCTTTGTCAACAATTGCATTCTCTTCTTCTATATCATCAAAAAGTGAGAGTGTCCCATATTCAGACAGATTATTATGTTTTTTTTCTGTTTGTTCTTTTGGGACAATATTTTGATACTGTTCCTGTTTAGGAACAATATGTCGAGTTTGTTTTAATCCAATATAAAACTCATACAAAGCACGAATATAATCTAACTGAAGATCTATATCTATTGATGAAACAGTATTTTGTTTACCAATAATTTCGTTTTGCATATTTATTTTTGCAATTAATTTTTCTGCATCTGTTTTTTTATGATCCTGTATCATGATATTTTATTTATAAAATAGAATTGTCAAAAGTAACAAAGAAACCCATACTGACGAATAAGAACGACAACAACCTATTAATATTATATTGCAAGAAAGAATATAAGTAAAAATAAAGAGACGGAATAATTATGACAGTGTAATTAGAGTTTGTCTATAAAGTACAAATAGGGTTGTTTCAAAAGCGTTCCCTGCAATGACGGCGTTGTTTAGACGGCGTTGATGATTACTTTTTTATACTTTATAGACAGGCTCTAATTAGTAGACGATTATGTTTCTTTTATTACAATTTAGTAGCCTAATATTTTCAGCATGGACTTATAACTTTGTTCTTTTCCGAAGAGTTTTGTTACTATTTCTCCCTCTTCATCATCAGCATTTTCATACTCTCGATAAATAATAACATGTTTAGGGGCAGGTGTCAAGCAATGTTGTATTCCGCCGTATCCACCAATAGATTCCTGATAGGCTCCCGTGTGAAATAATCCAATATATTGGGTTTCTTTTTCAGAAAATTTAGGTAGAAAGATAGCGTTTAAATTGGCTTCCGAGTTATAATAATCGTGGCTATCGCAGGTTAGTCCGCCTAAAAAAACACGTTCATATTCTTGGTTCCAATTATTAATTGCCAAAGGAATAAAAATTTGATTAATTGCCCACGCGTCGGGTAATGTAGTCATAAAAGAACTGTCAATCATGTTCCACAGTTCTCTATCGTTTTGTCTTTTTTGGTTTACGATAGAATATAAAACAGCGCCAGATTCCCCCACAGTATAGGATCCAAATTCAGTAAATATATGTGGTTCTTCTATTCCATTTCGATTACACATGGTTTTTATTTGCGCAATAATTTCCTCTGCCATATACTCATAATCGTACTGAAAAGAAAGATTTCGTTTAATAGGAAATCCTCCACCTATATTAAAAGAATCCAATTCAGGCGCTATCTTTTTTAATTCGCAGTATACATTAATGCACTTAGATAGTTCATTCCAATAATATGCAGTATCTTCAATTCCCGTATTAATGAACATGTGTAACATCTTTAGTTCGAACTTGGGATTGTTTTTTATCTTCTCTTCATAAAAAGGAACAATATCATTGTAACGAATACCTAATCGAGATGTATAGAACTCAAATCGTGGTTCTTCTTCTGAAGCGATACGAATACCTAATTTACATTTTGTATTCAATAGTGCATCAATTTTATCAAATTCTATTTTATTATCCAGAATAGGAATTGTATTTGAAAAACCATTATGTATTGCATTTACAATGTTTTCGATATACTGATTCTTTTTGAAGCCGTTACATATAATAAAATTCTCTTTATCAAACAGGTTTTGTTCGTAGAGAGACTCTATGATATTTAGGTCGAATGCTGATGAAGTTTCTATATGGACGTCATTTTTTAAGACCTCTTCCAAAATAAAAGAAAAGTGAGAACTTTTTGTACAATAGCAATAATGATAATCTCCTTGATAATCCGATTTGGCGATAGCAACATTAAACCATCGTTTAGCTTTTTGTATGTTTTGCGATATTTTGGGGAGATATGTTATCTTCAATGGTGTGCCATACTGTTTGATAATCTCCATCAAATCTATATTATTAAAAAACAATTCTCCATCGTTTACTTCAAATTCTTCCTGTGGAAATTCATACGTTTGTTCTATGAGATCAATATATCTATTCTTCATTACATCAAAATTTTTGCAAAGATATAAAATAATTAGATAGGAATGTCAATTTCAATCCAACTTATTTACATTTGTCAACAAATATGCATTTGAGTAATTTGAATTGTTTATTTTGTTAGTTTATTTTGTTGAGAAACGAAGAATGAAAACAACATAATAAATGTTTTTTTATTGGTAAAGATTTTCTTGCTCAATAATTTCTAATACTTTCGGATGAAGCCAAGTTGAAACATTTTCTTTGTTTTTTATCTTTTCCCGAATGAATGTTGAAGATATATCTAACAGTTTGGGATTGGTGTAAATAATATTCTTTTGAAGGATTCGATTGATTTGTTTTGAACGAGGGTAAACATATATGATATAGTTTTGCAGTATTTCTTTATAGTTTTTCCATAATGCAATATTATCAATGTTATCGCTACCCAATATCAATGAAAAATGATTTGCAGGATATTTTGTATGAATTTCTTGAAGAGTGAAACAGGTATAAGAAGGTCTCTGCATATAAAATTCAATGTCAGAGGGAATAAAATAACTTTTATCTTTTATGGCTATCTTGACCAATTCAAGTCTTTTATATTCATCCAACAAATCATCTTCCTTTTTTGCAGGATTAGAAGGGGAAACAACAAACCATATTTCCTCAAAATGAAAATGCTGATACATGTATTCGGCAATAGCAATGTGTCCATTATGAACAGGATTGAAAGATCCAAAGTATAATCCAATATGCATTCTGTTGTTTTTTTTATTGACATTATAAACGATGTATCGACTTTTTTATTTTGAATACAAATTGATTGCATGATCTTTTATTATGGAGAAAATATTGATTTTTGAGATACACATATTCAATAAAAAAACACTGCCGATAAAAGTCTAAAACAATTCAGCTGGATCAATTCCCAAAAACTCTTCAAAAGGGAATCCGTTTGTCCCGACAACCATTACTTTGGCTTGGTTGTATTTTTTAGCAAAAACCGACATTCCTTTATTTTCTGTCTTTGCACTACTTTTAACTTCTATCCCAATAATTTTTGTTCCTTTTCTCAAAACAAAATCGACTTCGAGTATTCCTTCTCGCCAATAGTATAGTTCATAATTACCTTTCATTCTGTAATTAATCAAATGAGCGCCAACAGCCGATTCAATCAATCTACCCCATTGAGCGGGATTGATAAGAACATTCTCAAATGTTGTATCCGATAACGACGTTAGCAGGGCATTGTTAAACACTTGTAGTTTAGGGCTGGAAGCGCGTACCTGAACCATGCTACCCGAATATTTTTCAATTCCCCCCAACAAACCGCTATCGGATAACAAGGTCAAATAATGTGATAACGTAGTCGTATTTCCTGCATCAAGCAATTGTCCAAGCATTTTGTTAAACGACAATATTTGCTCGAATATAACGATCCTAATTCTAACAGTTGTCGCAGCAATGCGGGTTTATCCACTCGGGGAAGCATTAAAATGTCTTTAGAAATACTTGTCTCTATCAATGAATTACGAATATAACTTTTCCATCGTTTTTCATCTTTTACTATTTTAGCGGCTCCAGGATAGCCGCCGAAATAAACAAATTGATGAATATTCCACCCAAAAGCCTCCTCCATTTCAGCAAACGACCAGTGACAGATATTTATAATCTCAAAACGTCCTGCAAGCGATTCTGTAAGCCCTTTTTGAAGTAACAAACGAGATGAACCAAGCAATACTAATTTTATGTCAATATGCATTCGATTATCGTAATCCCATTCTTTTTTAACTGTTTCACTCCAGTTTTCAATTTTCTGCTCCTCGTCAATAATCAGTATGTATTCTGATAAATTGTTTATCTTCATTTGCATACGCAGGCTTTCCCATATTTGCGAAATCCAAATTGCATTATTTGTAGAAACAGTATCTGCGCTTTCATATTTATTAGGCGTTGTAATTTTATCCAATGCTTGAAGTATCAATGTTGTTTTCCCCACTTGACGCGGACCTGCAAGTACTTGAATAAACTTTTTCGGTTCATTCATTCTGCCTACAATTAACTGCAATTCACTTCTCTCTATCATGATTTTTTGTTTTACTCAATGTATTGAGTATTTTTACTCAATGTCAAATGCAAAGGTACATGAAATTTCCAGATAACATACAAAATAATTATCGCATGTCCATACTGATATGATTTAAGAATTAATTGCTTCTGTGTCTTCATGCCAATAAAGAAGCAACTATATTTTTATTTGACTGTTTTTTTCTAATGTATAAAAAAAAGTATTATCTTTGCAGCCCAAGTTTCAATAGAAATTAGAATGTCATTAGAAAGATTAAACAGTTTACAGAACATTATTGGCAAGTTTTCATTTTCTTCAATGAGAGAGAGGAAGTATTTTATTCATTTCCTTGCTTATAAAGACTTGCTTCCTTCAATTAATAATGTAGCACGCACGCACATTAGTAAAAAAGAATCAAATTTTCATATATATATATATCCGTTATTTGTTTCTTTCGGATATATTCGCTTGCTTTCATCAAACACATACAAAAAGATAAACACTCTCGGAAAATCTTTTATACTTGCGATAATCAGTCGCAATATTTTCATCACATTTTCGCATGGCGCGAAAATCCAACACAGTGTTTCGGAAAGACTTTTGAGTGGAGCAAAAGTATACATAGACGTTTCGGACAAGATTTTTACACAAATTGTTACTTATCAGTCAGTCGAAATGAATATTTTTCCCAATAAATAATAATATGTATGAAATCTAAATCAAATAAAAATCGTAAAAATAAACAGGGTTTTATTCATTTTTTAATCGGGAAAGATCAATATTTTGATTGGCTGTTATTAGTAATTGTTTGCCTTGCAGGTTATCTTGTTGTAAAAAGTGGATACCCTTATCCAATTACAATGTCGGATTCAGGGGGATATATTCAAGCGGCAAAAACGGATATGTTTTCTTTTTACAGACCATTTGGCTATTCTGTATTATTGCAACTCATTCACACTCTGTCATCAAGTATTCATGCTATTTTTATTGTGCAGATGCTTTTGTATTTTATATCTGCTTCGATTTTTGCTTTCACTGTTAAATACTTTTTTGCTCCTGCCAAAAAAATAGTATGGTATTTTTTGTTGTTCTTTTTTGTTTTTAGTCCGATGGCTTTTATATTAGCAAATGCTATAATGAGTGACTTGCTATTTGGAATAGTGATTTATATTATGTTGGCGTCGTTTATTTTTATTGTAAAACAAGGAAAATGGATAGCATTGATTACTTTTCTTCTTGCTGTATTTTGTTCATTATATATTAGATATTCAGCCATGGTATTTCCTGTTATTTTTCTTTTTTGTTTTTTGTGGCTTAGAGGGAAAATTCGTTGGATATCTATTGCCGGATTAGTAATCGTTTCAGTTATTTTCTATAATCAAATGAAAGACTTGATGAAGGAAACAACAGAATTTGACCAGTTTTCTACAGGATTTGATGGATGGCAACTTGCAAATAATGCAATGCATATACTTCCATTTATAGATTTGGATTCACAAAAGATTTCAGATAAAAAGATGAGAGAATTACACCAATTTTCCCTTCCTTATAAGGATACTATTTTAGAGTCAACGAATCATGGTTCAACGACTACGGTTTCTTTTTTATGGGATCCAGCCTTTCCTTTGAAAATGTTTGTATACGAAGAAATGAGAAAACAACAACGTTCGTATGCTCATTTATGGATTGAATTGGGAACTACAACCTTTAAGGAATACGGACAATATCTGATATTGAGATACCCGTGGAAATTTATGCGTTATTATTATTTTCCGAACATGAAACATGTTTTTTTTCTATATAATCCAGGTATCATTTCCAGTGAAACTTCTATTACTACCGCAGAAGCCTATGAATGGTATAAAATAGATGAATCGCAGGATTTGACTTTAAAGAATCCATTTTATAAAGGTATTATATGGAATTTTATGCAGGTATTGTGGACGCTTAGATGGATTTTTATTTTGGGGTTATCTCTATGGGCTGTACTATGGAGAAAACGAATAAAATATAATAATGCAGATAAAATTGTATTTTGGAGTCTCTTTGTTTTTGGTGCAATATACTATGCTTCGACGGTTTTTGCCAGTCCCATAGAAGACAGATATTGGTTTCCGACAGAATGTATTCTTTTTTCTTTTTGCTATATTTTATGCAATAAATTAGTATTGTGTATGCAATCTAATTCTTTGAAAAATAATCAGGAACAAGCTGTTATTAGTAACGAAAAGCCTGTTATTCCAAAACAGAAAAAAGGTAAAAAAAATATACGGTAAATTTCTAAAACGATTAATATATAAGAATGACATTGGTACAATCTGATAAAAAAAATGCCAAAACAATTGGCAATGCAGTGATTGCAGGAGCAGGTCCTGCTGGATTAACAGCAGCATACGAATTCTTACAACAAACGGATATTCATCCTGTCGTGTTTGAGTCCACCTCTGCAATAGGAGGTATCTCGCAAACAGTCCAATATAAGGGAAACCGTATGGATATTGGAGGACACCGTTTTTTTTCCAAGAGTAAAACAATCATGGAGTGGTGGAATCGCTTAATGCCTTTGCAAAGCAAGCCTGCTATTGATGACATACTGCTGAATAAGCAAGGAAAACCTTTTGCTACAGAAGGTCCCGATCCTGAAACGGATGATCGTGTAATGCTTGTTCGGCACAGAGTGTCGCGTATATTTTTCCTGCGCAGTTTTTTCGACTATCCTATTTCGCTGAAATTAGGGACATTTACTAATATGGGATTATGGCGTACCTTTTGCTCTGGTATGGATTATTTCTCTGCGCAGATACACAAACGTCCGGAAACTTCACTTGAAAATTTTTACATCAACCGTTTCGGTAAAACGCTTTATAAACTGTTCTTTGAAGATTATACTGAAAAAGTTTGGGGAAAACATCCACGTGAGTTGGGAGCAGATTGGGGTAGTCAGCGTGTTAAAGGAGTGTCGGTATTGGCTGTTCTCAAGGATATGTTTGCCAAAAAAATTGGCTATAATCATACAACCGAAACTTCACTGATAGAACAATTTATTTACCCCAAATACGGACCAGGACAATTATGGGAAACCGTGGCAAACGAAATACGACAAACAGGTGGAGAACTACATACACAAAGTGAAATAAAAAAGATTCATGTTAATGCGAACCGCGTAACTTCCGTAGATGTTGAAAAAGAAGGAGAAACCATAAATATTGTATGTGATTATTTCCTTTCGTCAATGCCAATCAAAGATCTTGTAGCCGCCATAGATGGTATCGACATACCTGCAGATGTACAGCGTATTGCAGGTAATTTGCCTTACAGGGACTTCATTACGGTAGGATTGCTTGTGAAAAAAATGAAAATAAGCAATTGCACCAAAATAAAAACATATCAAAACCGTCCACCAGATACTTGGATATATATTCAAGAACGGGATGTGAGGATAGGTCGTTTACAGATATTCAATAATTGGTCGCCTTACCTTGTGAAAGATTATGAACATACGATGTGGATAGGTCTGGAATATTTTTGTACCGAAGGTGATGATTTATGGCAAATGTCAGAGGATGAATTTATTACAATGGCTACAAATGAACTTGCAAGAATTGACATTATTGATAAAAACGATGTACTTGATGCTGTGCAGGTGAAAATTAAAAAAGCGTATCCGTCGTATTTTGGAACCTATTATGAATTGGATAAGGTAAGGTTATTTTTGGATGGTATAGAAAATCTGTTTTGTTTGGGACGCAATGGGCAACATCGTTACAACAATATGGATCACTCCATGCTTACCGCCATCGAAACCGTACGTAACATCAAAGAAAATCGCAAAGATAAAAGCAATATCTGGAATATAAACACAGAAGAAGAATATCATGAAACGACTAATAAATAAATTGTTTATCGAAGATACAAAAAGCGCTTTTATTCAACTGTTGCGTTATTCTTTTGTGGGGGGCATAGCGGCAGCAGCTAATTTTTTCTTTTTGTTTCTGTTTACGGATATATGTAGAATATATTATCTGATATCGAATGTACTTTCCTTTATTATTGGATTGACAGTAAATTATGTACTGTGCAAAAAATTCGTTTTTCTTGTCAAAACAGGCAACGGAAAGATAGAGTTTTTGATATACGGTGTCATCGGACTTGTCGGACTGCTTTTCGATACAGGATTGATGTATTTTTTTACCGAAACCATACATTTTTATTACATGTTTAGCAAGGTGATTTCGACTGTGATTGTGCTTTTGTGGAATTTCTCGGCACGTAAAGTCTTATACATGATAATTGAATATAAACAACAACGAAAATAATTGAAATTTGAAAATGAGCTGACGCAAACAAAAATAATTAGCGGCACTGCTTTTCGGGTCATAATTCATAATTGTTTCCTTGTTTGTTCTATCCGAGCAGGCTATGCCTGCATTTATTTTTAATACGTTTTCCTTTTCAACCTATATTACTGACATTTGTTATTTTTTATATTCTTTGTTACTGCGCAGGTAGAACCTGCGAGGATAATTCGAACGAGGTAGAACCTCGTCCGAACAAAGGGACAAAAACGAAGATAGGCATTGTTTGGTCATCAATGTGCGTCAGCTCATTTTCAATTTTCAATTGACGCCGTTGTTTGGACATAGCAGTTTCATGAAAATAATCAGGCAGAGAGAAAAAGTAGTCTGTTTTTTGACACGCTGTTTACACGTTTACTTGTTTACACAGGAAAATTCATACAGGCATAATCAGTCGTCGTTGCATTAAACTGTTTATTTATAGAGTTATTACAAATAAAACACGAATAGGGTATCAACATTTTTTTGTTTATAAATCTTTCAACATGCTTGGTATCAAGAAAAATTAATGGGCTACTTTTGTAAATCAGAAATTAAAATAAGATGGCAAAGAAAATGATTATTTCAGGAGGTGGTACGGGAGGACATGTTTTCCCTGCAATTGCGATTGCATACGCGGTAAAAGAACAATTACCCGACACAGAGATTTTGTTTGTAGGCGCTAATGGACGCATGGAAATGAAACGTGTTCCTCAAGCGGGTTTTTCTATAGAAGGATTGGATATTTATGGCATTCGACGTAAGATAAGTTTGCGGAATATGTTTGAAAATTTAAAATTGCCTGTTCGTTTGTATCGGAGTACGTGCAGGGCGAAACAGATTATTAAGCGTTTTCAGCCGGATGTAGTTGTAGGTGTTGGCGGATATGCGAGTGGACCTACTTTAAAGGTTGCGGCATCCATGAAAATCCCAACATTGATACAGGAACAAAACTCTTATCCCGGAATTACAAACAAATTATTAGCCAAACAGGTGAATGTGATTTGTACGGCTTATGACTGTTTAGACAGATTTTTTCCATCGAACAAGACCGTTAAAACGGGCAATCCTGTCCGAAAAGACATTTTAAACACGATCGATAAAAAGGAAGGATATGCTTACTTTAAACTTGATGAAAATAAAAAAACAGTTGTCATTCTTGGCGGGAGTTTAGGCGCTCAAACGATCAATGAAAGTGTGTCTACCTTTATAAAGGAAGCGTCAGAAAAAAACATTCAGTTGGTATGGCAAACGGGAGAATACTATTATCAGAACATATCGGAAAAATATAGCAATATGCAAGGGATAAAAATCGTGTCGTTCGTAGAAAGGATGGATTATTTGTACAGTATTGCGGATGTAGTAGTTTCGCGGGCGGGGGCTTTGGCGCTTTCGGAATTGTGTGTTGTGGCGAAGCCCTGTATTTTGATACCGTCGCCCAATGTATCGGAAGATCATCAAACCAAAAATGCAACAGCGCTTTCCAATGCGGGGGCAGCTGTTTTGATACCTGATAACAAAGCATGTGAACAGTTGCGAGATATTGTTTTTGAACTTATCGAAGATGAAACGAAATGTATGAACATGAAGGCAAGTCTAAAGAAAATGGCGCAACCAGACGCTGCAAAACGAATTGCAGAAGAAATAATTAAGTTAATGGATAAAAAAGATGCATAGTATCACGATAGACATAAACAGTATTTATTTGTTAGGGATAGGGGGTATTGGCATGAGCGCTCTTGCTCGTTATTTTCACAGGCGAGGGGTTGCCGTTTATGGGTATGATAAAACGCCTTCTTCGTTAACCGACGAATTGATAGCGGAAGGAATACAAATTCATTTTGAAGAGGATATTTCTCATATTCCGGATACCTTATCTATGGCGATATATACTCCTGCCATTCCCAAAAACAATCAGGAATATATGTTTTTGTCAGGGCGGGACATCCCTTTTATGAAACGTTCTGAAATACTTGAATTGCTTACTCGTGATAAGATAACTTATTCGGTAGCAGGAACGCATGGAAAAACAACGACCACTGCCATTGCTGCGCATCTTTTGCACAAAGATAAGAAGATAACTGCATTTATAGGCGGAATTGCTCTAAACTTCAATTCCAATTTGGTTGATGATGAGTTTGCGGATATTATGCTTGTTGAAGCGGATGAGTATGACCGTTCTTTTTTATTTCTTTACCCTGATGTGGCTGTAATTACGGCGATGGATGCCGATCATTTGGATATTTATGGAGATAATAAAGGCTTAATGGTTTCATTTGATCTTTTTGCAAACAATATCAAGTCAGGTGGAACGCTGATTACGAAAAAAACATTATTAGAGAATATCCATACCAAAGCAAATATTAAAACGTATGGCATAGAGGATGATGATTTGGATTATTACGCAAAAAATATACGTATTGTTGATGGGAAACAGTATTTTGATATAGTAACTCCTCACGGAATTATCGACAATATTCCTTTTGAAGTTGCTGGGGTACATAATATAGAGAATGCGGTAGCGGCGGCGGCTATGGCTGACCTTGCACAGGTAAAACATTCAACAATAAAACAGCAATTGTTGTCTTATAAGGGTGTGAAACGGAGATTTGAATATGTCATTCGCAGGGATGACTGTATTTATATTGATGATTATGCGCATCATCCGCAAGAAATAAGAGCCTGTATAGCTTCGGCAAGGATGATGCACCCGCATAAAAAAATATGTGGCATATTTCAGCCTCATCTTTACAGTAGAACCCGCGATTTTGCTGATGAATTTGCAAGAAGTCTGGAAGAATTAGATCATATTATTTTGTTGGATATTTATCCCGCAAGAGAATTGCCTATGGAAGGAATAACTTCCAAGATGTTATTGCAAAAGATAAACAAACCTGAAAAAATATTGCTTGATAAGACACAACTTATGCAATATTTAGAACTTATCAAACCCGAACTGCTTATCACAATGGGAGCGGGAGACATAGACAGATTAGTAATGGACATTAAAAAAACGCTCAGTCATGAATAAAAGGAACAGGATTATCTATATTATATTTGGGGTTATTTTTATTGGGTGTTTTGTTTCTTATGCCATTCTGTCGAGAGAGCAAAAGTATGACAAGATTGTATATAAAATAGAATATCCATCGGACACTTTATTCACAGAAAAAGAATTTGATAGATATGTGTCTAAAAATTATCCGTCTATTGTTGGAAATCCGTTTGACAGTGTAAATCTTTCTATATTGGAGAAAAAGATAGAGAAATATCCCTATATTTCCAATGCTGACGTAATCAACAATCGCGGTACTTTGATAATCAAAGCTACGCAGGATAAAATCATTGCAAAAATCTTTAATAACAGAAACGAACAATTCTTTTTGGCGGAGAGCGGAAAACTTGTCCCTAAAACAAAAAATACGGCAGGAAGGATACTTGTTGTAAACGGGGCGATAAACAGGCGATATGCAGTCAATTATTTTGTTTATAAAGAAGATAATACTAAAAATAAATCGAAATTTTCTACATTGAATCTTGTTTGGCGGGTTGCCATTTTCATAGAGAAAGATCCTTTTTGGAAAGCGCAAATCAGTCAAATATACGTGAACGATAAACAAGAACTTGAACTTATTCCAACCATAGGAGAACATGTTGTTTTATTTGGAAACGTTAATGTAGATGAAGAGATGGATGCTGTGATTAAGCAGCGATTTGATAATTTAAAACATCTATATGTTGAAGGATTTAAAATAACAGGTTGGAACAAATATACATCTATTAACCTTAAGTACGGAGCAGAAATTCCGTGCAAAAGAAAAAGTAATAACCCACAATAAGGAAATAATATGTTAGAGCTAAATTTTAAAAAAACGAGAAAGAAACACGAAGAAATCGAAGAAGCAAAAATTGCGGTAGGGCTTGACATTGGGACAACAAAAGTAGTAGCCTTTGTTGGACAGCGAAACGGAGACGGTAAAATTGAAGTATTAGGTTATGGCAAACATATTTCTCTTGGCGTACAGAGAGGACAGGTTATCAATATTGATAAAACTGCCAATGCCATCAGGAATGCTATCACCCAAACAGAAAACAAAGCCGATATTGATATTGATACTGTCATGGTAGGGATAGCAGGTCAGCATATCAGTAATACCCAAATTTCTGGCGAAATAAAACGACGTAATTCAGATTCGGAAATCTCAAGAGAAGATGTACGTATTTTGATTGACGATATGTTTAAAGTAGCTGTAAATCCGGGCAGTCAAATTATTGACATTATTCCTCAAGAATATACGGTGGATACTATCACGGGATTAGACGATCCTATTGGTGTATTAGGAACACAATTGAGTTCTGTTTTTAATGTCATTACGGGAAATTCCCAACATATTAAAAATATAATTCGTTGTGTCAAACGGTGTAAGTTGGAGATGGACGGACTTGTCGTGGAGCCTATTGCTTCGGCAGAAGTTGTTTTGGATAAAAAGGAAAAAGAAACGGGTGTCGCATTGGTTGATATTGGTGGCGGAACTACGGATATTGCTGTTTTTGTCAATGGCATTCTTCGGCACACCGCTGTAATTCCCATTGGCGGAGATGTTGTTACAGACGATATTAAGGCAGTATTCAAAGGGATAGTGAAAGAAGAAGCTGAGATGTTAAAGGTGAAACATGGTTCATGTATTCCCAACAAAGGGAATGAAAATCATGTTATATCCATTCCGGGCATAAAAGGACGTCCTGCGACGGAAATTCCTGTGGTAGATTTAGCGGAAGTAATTGCGGCAAGAACCAAAGAAATCATTCAACGTATAGCGGATGAACTTAAAAATGCTAACTGTTTTGATAAACTTGGATGCGGAATTGTTTTGACAGGGGGAGGCGCTCAATTAAAAGACATCAAGGAATATACCGAATATATTACGGGTTTGTCTGTAAGAATAGGTAATCCGGAAGAAAAGATTGCTATCGAAAAAAATTCGGAATGGTATCATCCCATGTATGCTACAGGATTGGGACTTATGATACTCGGAATAGAAAAAGGAGAAGAGTTACACGCAATAAAGGAAGAACAGAACGAAAAAACAACGTCTTCTAAAAAAGCAGGTAAACAAACGAAAAAACCGGAAGAAAGAAATAGTGAAAGAAGAGATAAATATCGTCCTTGGGAAAAGATTAAGGAAGCGCTTTCTTCATTGATAAACGATGATGACATGGACGATGATTTTGAAGACGATTAACAAAATAAAAATTAGATTAAAATTATAAAATATATTGATAATGAAAAGTTTTGAGAGTGAAAATTTAATGGAGATTACGCCTGATCTTGGAGAAAATAAATCAGCAACGTCATCCATAATCAAAGTAATTGGAGTAGGTGGAGGGGGAAGCAATGCTGCTCGACACATGTATAATATGGGTATTACCGATGTCGATTTTATGATATGTAACACCGATAAACAATCTTTGGAAAGCAATCCCATTCCTATTAAGATACAGTTGGGAGAGAGTGGATTAGGTGCAGGAGCTATTCCGGAAGTAGCTAGACAGGCGGCTTTGGATAGCGAAGAAAAAATAAAAGCGACGCTTACAGGAACAAAAATGTTGTTTATTACTGCCGGCATGGGTGGAGGAACCGGAACAGGAGCATCTCCTATTGTGGCTAATATCGCTAAAGAGTTGGATATTCTTACGATTGGAATTGTTACTTATCCTTTTAAGTTTGAACAGAAAGATAAGTTTGATCTTGCCGATGAAGGAATTAGAGAATTAAGTCAAAATGTAGACGCTCTTATTATCATTAAGAACGAAGCGCTAAAAAGTTTTTATCCTGACTTAAAACTATCCAATGCCTTTGCAAAGGTTGATGATGTATTGTTGATTGCGGCGAAAAGTATTGCGGAACTTATTACCTTGGAATCTATTATTAATGTGGATTTTAATGATGTGAAAACTGTTTTAAAAAACAGCGGAACAGTATTAATTGGTTCTGGGGAAGCAGAAGGCGAAGATAGAGCTTTAAAGTCTGTTGAATCTGCTATTAACAGTCCATTATTGGATCAAAATTCTATTTATGGGGCAGAGAATTTATTATTCTTTATTTCCTACAGTGCAGAAAACGAAGCAACAATCAGTGAATTGGATAAAATAACCGAAGAGTTAGGAAATAAAACATGTTCTAGCTGTAAAAAACTGATATGGGGACATGGTTTTGACAATTCACTGGGCAATAAAATACGAATTACCGTTATCGCTACAGGTTTGCATAATAATGCCGGATCATTTGGCAACAAATCGTTTTCTAATCAAGTGAAAACTGAAGAAAAACAGGTGAAAATATCATACGATAAAGATAGTCCTGTACAGACAGAACCCGAAAAAGAAAACAATACCAATGAACAGCATGTCATCAAGTATTCTATAGGGAAGATACCTGATAATAATGAGTTGCGTAAAAAGTCAGAAGACGAAATGACAGAATACCTGAATACGCCAGCCTATTATCGAGAAAAAGAACTAAAAAATCATGATAGAAATGCAAAGGATGAAGAAGTATCCAATTACAGAGCAGGAAGTAATGGTTT
>JAIROC010000023.1 GCA_031257735.1 Bacteroidales bacterium
TATTTCATGATGGACAAAATGACATTATGAAAGCGTAATTATTCAACATGTCGATCCTGCCTGTTTTCAAAATGTATCAACTCATAATGACGAATATACGAAACGTTTGATAGTTTTCGGACAGACACTATTTAGCTACGCTGCTCTCCGCTGCGCTTCGGGGAAGCTCTCCAACGGTTTGAAGAAGCGCTCTAACGATTTTAGAAGCTCCGAGCAGGCTATGCCTGCATTTATTTTTAATACGTTTTCCATTTCAACCTATACTACTGACATTTGTTATTTTTTTATATTCTTTTTACTACGCAGGTAGAACCTGTGAGGATAATCCGGACGAGGTAGAACCTCGTCCGAACAGAGAAATTAGAAAAGTATTTTTCTGCGCTTTTCTGCGAGTTCTGCGGGAAACTTTGCCTTTAAGGAGGATTACTTTATCAATAAATCTTAATGCGTAATTTGGGATAAAACCATTTTCATAACTTGGAAGTAATAAAAAAAGCTGACTACTCGTCAGCTTTAGAATGTTAGAATATATTTTCAATATATCTTTTAAATGCAAATCAATTTTTAGGAAGCGCTTCTTTTACTATCAAAGTACGTCCTGACAATTCAGTTCCATTTAATTTCTCGATAGCTTTTCTCGCTTCGTCGTCGTTTTCCATTTCGCAAAAACCAAATCCTTTTGATTTTCCCGTGTTACGATCCTTAATAATTCTAACTGAAGCAATTGCTCCATACTCTTGCAAAACCCTTTCAAGGTCTTTTTCCCGAACATTATAGCTCAGATTTCCAATATAAATATTCATAAATAAAAATAAAAATAAAAATAATTTCTCGGTAAATCCTCTATGATTTACCGTCCGCAAAGATACAACTAATTAAACAATAAACAAGAAAAAAACGAAAAAAATATTTTCTGCTTATAAACATCTGGCTATAAGGTTTATTATTCCGAGTCAGTAGACTTTGTAACAAAAAAACAAGATGCAATTTCACTATTCTGACAAAAATTAACGGGAAGAAATGACAGAAAATCAGAAAAAGGTAATTTATTTTAGTACGGGCATAGGGTAATTCCAAAGCTGATAGGATGTATTTGTGGCCCCTCATCCGTAAACATTTTTGTAATCATATATGAAACATTAACGCTTACAAATTTCCATCCCGTTTTAAATGTAAATTCTACAGGGATTTTCGTACGATTGGGAATACTATAATTCTTAAACAGATCTTTATCATCGCTACCGTCTAAGGCTGCGCCAAAATATTTACTGTGTATATCCGCCATTAAGCCGACACGAACCCCCGCCGATATTTTAAATCCTGATGCATGATGCCGGTATCGAAATTCCAAGGGAATATTGATATTTGTAAAAGTAATTTTATTCCTGCGGTACTTTATACTTTCAGGGACAGGGGTCATAATCGTTGTATATTCATCTCCTATTCCCCATATTGCATTAGAATACATGTTATGATTGGAAACGCCAAGCCCCAATCCGAAACTAAAAGGATTGTTTTTCTTTACTGGCAAATCAAACATAATTGCTCCATTAAACCCAAAATTAATGGCTTTCTGTTTGATTTCCGAATTTACTCCCATCCATATACTTGAAAAAAAATCCAATACAATGCGATCCTTAAATAATATAGGTGTGGTTAATTGCCACTGTTGTTTTTCTTTCTTGGCTTCCTTTTTTTCATTTTTCTCTTGTCCAAACGACATGGCTACACAAAAAAAGCACAACATTAATAATCCTGTTTTTTTCATTCTTTAAACATTTACTATTGAAAACTAACTTACTAACTTACTAACTTACTCTTACTCCTATTGGCAAAAATTAAGCCAAATTTACTGTTCATTCTATTCATTTATTGACAAATCTTTTGCCGAAAATTGAAGTGGCAGCAGGTTTTCTACACCTTCTACCAACAATATCTTCCCTGAATTTCCACTTAACAAAATACGCATCTTTGATTGATGTCGGTATTCATACTCATACATAACTTGCCGACATCCTCCACAAGGAGATATAAAATGCGTTAATGTAAACTTTTGAGGGTTTCCGTACACTGCTATTGATTTTATCTTTTGGTTGGGATATTGCGACATCGCATAAAACAAAGCAACTCTTTCCGCACACAATCCTTCCGGATAAGATGCGTTTTCCTGATTGTTAGCCGTAAGAATTTTATCATTGTCAAGCAAAACTGCTACGCCTACTCTAAACGCAGAATAAGGAATGTACGCATTTACACTGATTTCTTTTGCCTTTTCAATCAACATTCGATCTTCTTCAACCAATTCTTCCTTGTTTTCAAAAACAGTATATTCTATCTCAATTTTTCGTTTATCCATTCTATAAATTCATCGTTTGCTATAACGTGGTTATGATTGTTTAATTGTGAAGAAAACAATTATTGACTAAATCTTTGCAGTTCAATTACAGTAATCCCGTGTCCGCCAAGTTCTACGCGTTCATCATAAAAGGCTTTGACTTGCTTATTTTTGGCAAGATATTCCCGAATAACCATTCTCAATATTCCATTTCCTTTGCCATGTAATATACGTACATTGTGTATGCTTAACAACATGGCATCATCTAAATACTGTTTCACCGTACTAATAGCGTCGTTTGCTCTCATGCCGCGTATATCTAACTGTAATTTAAAATCTTCAGCTTTATTATTTAGATTAAGCGAAGAATAGATATCTTTATATGTTGATTTAACGAGTTTCTTTTGTTGCGTATGACTTATTTTTTGAACCTTATCCACTGTTGTCCTCAAATTGATGGAATTGAATGACACTGTTATATTATCTCCATCGATAGAAGTAATTTCGCCGGCAGTATTCGTATCTCCAATGATTACGATATCATGTAATTGGAGCGGTTCTGTTTCTAATTCTGAAGGTTGCTGATCGGGTATTGGACACTCATTTTTTTCTTCTGTTTCTATTTTTTCCGCAAACTGTTGGACTTCTTTTCGCCGTTCTTTAATCACATCTTTATCCGCATGACTTTCCTTTATTTCGCGAATGGCTTTTTCAATTAAGCTGTTCGCATTTTGGATAAGCATTTTAGCTTCATGACGTGCCTGCTTTATCATCTCCGAACGTTTTTGATTTAGCTCCGTATTTTTTGCAACATATCCCTGTTTTAATTCCAATAACTGCGTATCCGTAAACTCCATCATTTTTTGTCGCTTATCTAACTCCAATTGTTTTTGTTCCAGCTTTTGTAATAATTTTTCATATCTAATCTGTACCTTTCCGACTTTCTGTAATGCTTTCTGAATAATATCTTTGTTCAAGCCTGTTTTTTCTGCAATTTCAAAAGTAAAAGACGTCCCAAATTGTCCGGTCTTTAAAAGGTAGAGCGGACGCATTTCTTTTTCGTCAAACAACATGGCGCCGTTTTCAATATTAGCATCCTTTTCAGATAGCAGTTTTAAATTACCAAAATGTGTAGTTACCAATCCACAAGCATTTTTTGCCGAAAGAAATTCAAGCAAAGATTCTGCAATAGCAGCGCCATACTGAGGATCAGTTCCGCCTCCTAATTCGTCTATTAAAAATAAACTTTTCCCCCCTGCATTTTCTATCATTACCTGCATGTTTTTCAGATGAGAACTGTATGTACTCAAATCGTTATCAATAGACTGTTCATCTCCGATGTCTATAAAAATATCCTCGAAAATGCCAAATTCAGATATTTCGGAAACAGATACCAACAATCCACACTGAAACATATATTGAAGTAATGCAAGTGTCTTTAAACAAACAGACTTTCCCCCTGCATTGGGCCCCGAAATAATTAATATCTTAAATTTGTTGCCCAATTCAATATCCAAAGGAACAATTGGTTTATTTTGGTCTTTGTAACTCAAATACAAGAGCGGATGTACCGCCTTTTTCCATTGCAAACAGGTTTGATTACTAATAATCGGTTTACAGGCATGAATATGCAAGGCAAATTTTGCTTTGGCACGTATGAAATCTATACTGCTCAAATAAGTGAAAGCCTCTAAAATACTGTCAATAGAAGGACGAATGTAATTTGTAAATTGTGTTAGAATACGGATAATTTCTCTTCGCTCGTCCATTGAAAGATTATGCAGAGAATTGTTTAGTTCAAAGATTTCCTGTGGTTCAATAAAAAATGTTTGTCCTGATGAAGAAGCATCTTGTACTATTCCTTTTATTTTTCGTTTGTTGACAGCAGGAACAGGCAAAACAAAACGTCCGTTTCGTATGGTTATGTCAGCAGCTTCGTCAATGAGGTGGTTTTGTTTCGATTGTAGCAGTATCTTTTTAACGCTTCTGGAAATCTCCAATTCCAAATGTTGAATTTGTTTGCGTATGGATTGCAATTCTTCCGAAGCAGAACTTTTCACATTACTCTTATCGTCCACAATAAGACTGATTTTTCCAATAAGCGTGTTATCAAACAACAAATTTTCGGATATTGCAGTCAATCTGGGATACTTTCCGGTTTCTTTTCTTGTATGAAAAAAACACAGACAATCATATATTGTTTGTAAAGAAGCTCTTAAATCACATAAATTTTCCACGTCAATAAATGTTCCTTCTCGCCTTAGACGCTGTAATTCCGATGTCAGATCATAATAATCTTGAGCGGGAAAATGAGATTCAAAGAGAAGTATTTGTCTAAATTCTTCTGTTTCTTCCTGCAGTTTACAGATGTTATGGTAAGACGTTTCAAATTGCATTTGCGCTACTTGATTTTCACCTAATGAACTCAGGCAAAAAACTTTTATCATATCTCTGACAGCATCAAACGTTATTTTCTTTTCAAAGTTAGAAGGATATATCATACGGAAATCGGCTTACTTTATCTATTTTACTTTTTCAAATACAAGTTGTCGTTCGTTGTCCCCTAAAATGAACATCTCATCATTCTTGATAAGTAAACTGTATTTTCTCAATAATTTATTATTGTTTTTCCCGCCCTTATAATAAAAGGATATCGCATCGGCTTCACGAGAAATAGAATAATAACATGTTATATAACCTTCATCAGGAATATAATATTGATAGTCTGAAAAGAAACATTCCCCGTGAGCATAAAACAAAACCTTCTTACCATTCTTTACAGGTCTGGGTTGGGAATAATGATACAGGAATGATATAACTGCAAAAATCATTTCACCATCGCGATCAATATATGACTGATAGTTACCATTAAGCGTAGAAAATATCTTTAATTGCGCATCTGAATATTTTTTATCTTTACATGAAGTAAACATAAACAGCCCCATTAAGATAATACATACTGTTCTTTTCATCATTGAATTATAAGCAATCATTTTGTTATCTGAATTTTTCGTGATACTATTCCATGTTCTTTTTGAATTTTCAGGATATACAATCCTGACGGAATATTTTCCGTGTAAAGAGTAGCCTGTTCTTCTTTACTGTATTGTGAACAAATTTCTTTTCCTAATAAATCATACAGGATTATATTTGCATTTTGTACATTCGTAACAAAAAAATAATCTCGTGCAGGATTTGGGAAAACAATGATATTTTTCTCCATATTTTCATTTGCCGAAATAATATTTGTGTAGGAACAAATAAACTGTTCTGTCCGAGAAGATACTCTGCCCATTCCCAATTGTCCTGCCAAATTCCTTCCCGCAACACACATCCCCCTGTTACTATCCAACATCAAAGTATGTAATCCATAAATTCTGCCGTCTGAAAGTATTCCTTTCGCTGCCGAAATTTGCACAACAGAATGACCCGAAACAGGAGTCGGTTTTGTTACTTTATTACCTGTATTTAAACCCAATTGTCCATGTATATTACTCCCCCATCCATATAATACGCCGTTTTCATCAATCGCAAAGGCATAAACAGACCCTGCTTCTATTGATAACCACTTTTTTTCAGGAACAATTTGAAAAAAGGTATTGACAAATCCCGTATCATATCCAAGTTGACCATTCATATTGTCTCCATAAACCCATAAAGAACTGTCTTTCTTTAATGCAATAGCATATTCCATTCCAACGGCTACGGAAATCCAATCTGCCGTATTCGTATCAATGGGTGTGGGGACAAGATGTAGCGTTACTGTATAACCTTCTTCTTCTGAATACAGAATGTGAGCCCCCCAATGCCATAATGTATTATTTTCCTGTATTCCCATAGTGAAAAATCCTCCTGATGAAATACTTTTCCATTTATCAACACCTACCTGCGTAGGCTTGTTTGTTTGAATTACGCTATTGATTCCCAAGCCTCCATCTGCATTATATCCCCAAGCCCACAAAGTTCCATCTCTTTTTATGGCAAAAGAACATACCCAACAAGTCTCTATAAAAACCCAATCCGTATCCGAACCTATCTGTTCAGGGGCAAAGAAATTTTTTACATTGACGCCTGTTACTTGTCCATATTCATTCCAGCCCCACCCCCATAAACTTCCATCATTTTTCAAAGCCAAAGCATGGAAACCTCCAGCAGATATCATTTTCCAATCATTATCCACTCCTATTTGTACGGGCAAAGATTCGTATCGATTTCCCGTTAAAAAACCTAATTGTCCATCCCCGTTAAATCCCCAACTCCACAACGTTCCATCTTCTTTTATGCCCAAAGAAAATTCACTCCCTGCCTTGACTTCCTGCCAATTCTGTGCCGTAAGCATGTTCACCGACAGGGCTATTATCCATAAAAAATTAATCACATACTTCATATCAAATATTTTTATAAGTTCGATACAAAAGTAGTATTTTTTTTATTATGTAGCGGGGATAGAATAGATGTTTTTGATGATGTCTAATAAAGAAAAAAACACGAAAGGGAACTATGTGTCTAACACATTGTCTGAATCAGACCCGTAGCGAAGCGGAGAGGAGAGCGGCGTAGGTAATTTTCAGAATGAACAGAATAATTGAAGAAACAGAATGAACAGTTCCCCAACACCGTTATTGCGGGCTTGACCCCGAACCGAAAATGAGACGACCCGAACCGAAAATGGGACGACCCGAACCGAAAATGGGACGACCCGAAATGAAAAAAGGACGACCCGAACCGAAAATGGGACGACCCGAACCGAAAATGGGACGACCCGAACCGAAAATGGGACGACCCGAAATGAAAATGGGACGACCCGAACCGAAAATGGGACGACCCGAAATGAGAAAAGGACGACCCGAACCGAAAATGGGACGACCCGAAATGAAAAAAGGACGACCCGAAATGAAAAAAGGACGACCCGAAATGAAAAAAGGACGACCCGAACCGAAAATGGGACGACCCAAAATGAGAAAAGGACGACCCGAAATGAGAAAAGGACGACCCGAAATGAGAAAAGGACGACCCGAAATGAGAAAAGGACGACCCGAAATAATTTATTGTATCTATAGATTGATTTATAAAAATCCAAAAGTCGTTTAAGATAGTTAGACCTCGTTCGCTCTATCCAAGCAGGTCATGCCTGCATTTATTTTATATTCCCCGCAATGACGGCGTTGTTTGGACGGGTTATTTTAGTTTGCATCAGCCTAACTCATAACCCCTAACTCACAACTCATGATGATTTAATACGATGGTAAATCGCATCGGATTATAGAGCGGTGAAAAACTCATACAATCTCTTTTCTGTTCGTCGTATAAGTCTACGTGAATGGCATTAAAAAAAACATTCCGTATAAATTCCGTACAGAAGAATGCTGTAGTATCGGAGCAATCAAAATGATGATCAAAAGGGATTTGTTGCAACAAATAAAAGTTTGCCTGTTCTGCAATTTGTTTTTGCAGGGTATCATTTTCATAATTATATCTTGTAACCAGCATAGAATTGGGACAACTTCCTTTGACGAAAGTTTTTAGATTGTCTTTTTGTAATCCGTCAATAGCCGCCAATGTATTGGAAACGGTATGAATAACAAACAAATTTCCTGCACTATCTTTTACAATAATCCCGCAGTGTGATATAGGAAAATCTTCTTCGGAACATCGAACAATAGCATCGCTGATTAAGCCAAATCCATGACGAAAAATAATATCTCCTTCCTGCAAAGACGCTATTTCGTCTGGACTTAGTTGATAGGTATTCGTTAGTTCTTCTCTGTTATTTTCCTGCTGACGAATGAACAGAAAAGAAATTACAACCATTAATATAATTCCTGTGATAAAAAGAAAAACCCTTTTCTTCATTTCCGCTTAAAAAAACAGGTTGCCTGAAACTGCCTCAGACAACCTTAGTCATAAAATTATTATTCGTACAATCGATTCATTTTATTCTCATTTCTGGGAAATGTTTTTTAGTCATTTTCATTGAGAGGAGGTTCTCCTCTCTGTACATTTTCCTCGTTTTCATCATTGATGTCATTCATAAACGTTTCATATACTCCATTTTCTTTCCCTTGATTGACAAACCATTTGTTATTGATTTTTTTCAATTGTACTATCTGTTCTCTACGGTCTTGGTTATTTTCTTCCACAAGACAAGAACACATAGCCACCGTATCTCCTGTTATAGTACATTTTATCTCTTTGACTTTTATTTGATGCTTTCTGTTTATTTCATTCTGATTAGAGATATATTTGCTTAATATTTCATAGTAAGCACGATGTTCTGGCATGACATATCTTTGAATTTCTTCGTATTCGTTTCTATAAAAATGAATATAATACCTTTCAACGACAAATTCAGGTTTGGCTTGCTTGCAAGATAAAAATCCAATAGTGAAAAAAACGACATATAATATGAATGTTACTTTTTTCATGAGGTATTTGTTTTTTCGTTATAATCAGTTACATTACCTTATATCTGTTATCTTCTATCTTATACATCTTTCGCAATGCACGTGTTCCGTTGTTTGTAACACTGTTTTGATACATATTTTTATTTTGTTGCGCGATCATATCAACTTTTTCATTTGTAAGGGTTGCATCAAGTGTTGGCGTTTCAATTTTATTTATTTTGACAGCATAAACACCCATCTCACCTTGTAATATTTCAGTTTTACCTGTAGACGATTGAGCGAGTATTTCTCCAATCACTTTGAGTTCAGGTCCGTAATATCCAAAGTTTCTATCAGAAAAGTTTATTGACAGGGTATTTGTAGTAGTATTGTTATTTGTTGCTATGGTAGATAAACTTTCATTTTTAGCCAATGCCTCTTTGAGGATTTCTTTTAACTTTTCAGCTTTCTTATCGCGTTTTACGATTGCTTCAATTTGTGTACGAACCTGTTCCTGACTTAATGTTCTGTATCCTTCGGGATAGATGTCTTTCAAAGCGACCACAACATACATGTTTTCCAAAGAGAATACCTGCGAAACAGTTCCTTTCTCTGTATTTTCATCAAAAATCCAACGAATAATTTCCCGTCCTCCTTCGGGAATACCGGGCAGAGTGTAAGTCATTTTCATTACTCTGTCATTGGTTCGTTTATCTAAATTTTTTGCTACCACAGCATCCGCAAATTTTTGATAGGTATCTGTTCCGTTTGCAAAATTATTGGCAGCATTTTCTACCTTATTTATTGTTTCCGAAGAGGCGGTGATTTGTTTTCTGGCAACAGCTACTCTAACCTTTTTGGACAGCGAGGTTTGTTGATTTACTTTAAAAATCCATGTCAATCCTCTCTCTTCATATTTCATAACAGCCCCCGGCATCAATTTATACAATGTATCAAAAAACATCTGAATACGTCCCCCACTACCGTCTATAAACCATTGACTGAACTGTTCCACATTTTCAGGAACCTCATCGTCGGAATACTGTTTGGCTAATGAATGAAAATCATATCCTATCATTCCCATCATGTAAGCCGTATCTGCTATTTTGTCTGCTTCTGCCTTTTTGCGGGGATTATTTTGCGTTCCATTATGATAAATCATGAAATAACTGACATTGATAGAATCAGGTCTTACCTGTGTAGACAATAACTTTGCAAACTTCCAATAATCTCCATCTATATAAGGTTCAACGAGAGTACCTGTTGGAGCGTCAAACAATGCTGTATCTATACCGGGATCCAAAACGCCACGTTTCATATACGTACTGTCATAACGAGAATCCGAAGAAAAACGATTGACAAAAAGATCAGGTCTGTCTGTTTGTTTAAATTCTTCAAACGATTGACGAACTTCATTTTCTATATCTTGTAAATCTGTTTCCGTAGGTTCGATATTAAAAATTACGTACTCAACATCCCGATGTTCTTCTTCCTGTTTAAAGCGATATTTATTTTCCTGATAACATTTTTCCAATTCTTTTTCTGTAACGGATATTTTGTCATCGCTTACAATTTCGCTGGTATAGGGAAGTTGTACTACTTCCAAATCTGCTTTCAAAGAAGCCTCATCGCTTATTTTTTGTGCAAAAGATTTGGGTAAATAATATGCTCCCGACAACAAATTGAGATATTTTTTATTGAAGGTTTCTTTTATTATATATGATTCAATCTGCATATAGTATTCTATGAATAGAGAGTCTGCTGGAGAAAGAGTATTTTGTTGCAGAGCAAGAAGAAATTGTTGTGCCAATTGCATACTATAACCAATGCTATCTGTCCTGAAGATTCCTGTTTGCTGTATTAGCTCATGAGGTTGAGGACCTGAAACCAAATCCACTAATTCTTCATCGGTAACTGTTATTCCCAAATAATTTGTTTGATTGGAAAAAATAAGAGAATCCACTAATTCATCATAAACTTGTGTTCCTAAACGAAAATCTTCCTCAGGGGTTAAGTTACCATCTTCTTTATTCTTTTTTTGTATATCCCTGTAAACATCATACTTGTCCATATAATTATAATGAGAGATATAATCATTCCCAACACGTATAAATTGTTCAGATAATTTATTATTTCCTCTATTATTTGCAAGATCACCTAAAAGAAAGGCTAATAATGCAACCCCGACAAACACCAATAAAATGGTGGAATGCTTTCTAATACTTCCTATTGCTGCCATAAATCTGACTGTATTTTTTTGTTTTGAATAAACTGACTAAATAGGCTGCAAAGGTAGGAAAAATATCAATACGGAGTTCATTAATATCAATTTTTTTGCATACTGAATAAAAACAAATATTAATACGCTGATAATGACATAGGAATAATAATGTAAAAAAACAAGTGAATGTATCGATTATTTTTTTACTTTTGCAAAAATAAATAACGCTATTATGGATAACATATTAATTATTGGATGTGCAGGACAAATAGGTTCTGAATTAACGTTGGAATTACGGAAAATCTATGGAGATACTCATGTTATTGCTTCAGATATACGTCAAGCAGACGAAGAAATAACAGCAGGAGGACCCTTTGAGCTAGTAAATGTTTTGGAAATAGAGAAAATAGCAGCAATTGTCAAGAAATATGGTATTACACAAATATATCATCTTGCAGCGATTTTGTCTGGGAATGCAGAAAAAAATCCGCTTCCTTCCTGGGATGTCAACATGAAAGGATTGTTAGATATTCTGGAAATGATGAGAGAATTAAAAGTTTCTCAATTATTCTGGCCAAGTTCTATTGCTGTTTTTGGACCTTCTACCCCGCAAAAAAATACTCCTCAACAATGTATTATGGATCCCAATACGGTATACGGCATTAGTAAATTAGCAGGCGAACGTTGGCTTGCTTATTATAAAAAACGTTACGGTATGGATACCCGCAGTGTTCGTTACCCCGGATTGATAAGCTATAAAACAGAAGCAGGAGGAGGTACAACTGATTATGCAGTAGAGATATATTATGAAGCCATTAAAAACAAAAAATATGTATGTTTCTTAAAGGAAGATACTTATCTACCCATGATGTTTATGCCTGATGCAATTAAGGCAACTATACAACTTATGCAAACAGACATAGACAAATTAACCTGTGATGATAGTTATAATGTAGGGGGGATGAGTTTTTGTCCGGATGATGTTTTTAGGGCAATCAAAAAACATATTCCTGATTTTACTATTTCATACGAACCTGATTTCAGACAAGCAATTGCCGATTCATGGCCCCAGAGTATAGAAGACTGTGTCTCTCAAAAAGATTGGGGATTGTCTTATACCTACAACCTCGAAAAAATGACAGAAATCATGCTCGCTGAAATTAGAAAGAAATTTAATAAATAATATTTTATTTGGTTACTATTTTTACCTTCTTGTTTACTCGTCCCTTTTACGGGACGAGTAAGAGAAGGTAATTTACTCAACCATGATAACAATAGTATAATTGTATCATTTCGAGTAATACGTAATAAAATGAAGGTACCCCTACCAAGAATCGAACTTGGATTTAAAGTTTAGGAAACTTCCGTTCTATCCGTTGAACTATAGGGGCGATTTTCAAGTTTGCAAATGTACAATTTTTCATCTAATTTTTCACCAAGATTAGTTTTTTTTTCATACTGCTTTCAATTTTAATGGTCTGTCTCATTAATATAGCGCTTTATTTTAATTGAAGCAGGATAGAAAATCGGAAAGCACAAAGAAAAAAGATACAAGAATAACATGGAAAAAACGATTACATTGGGTCATAATTAGTGTCTGTCCGAAAACTCATAATAAATTAAACATCAATACAATCATCCATTTATTTTCATCGAATATTTTATATTTATTATCGAATAAAATGTGTTTACTCTGGATTTATACAGGTGAAATTATCTCCACAAGTTCTTGTAGATTGCGTGTAATAATTCGTGAACTATGTTTTTAAATAATCCAAACCTCAAAGTTTACAAAGAAATTTACTAATATCACAAACTTTGTCATCTACAAAAGATTCAAATCACTTTTCTTATATAAATCACTATGTTTCCAATCTTTATGAGTTTTCGGACAGATACTAATTAGTGTCTGTCCGAAAACTATCAAACGTTTCGTATATTCGTCATTATGAGTTGATACATTTTGAAAACAGGCAGGA
>JAIROC010000025.1 GCA_031257735.1 Bacteroidales bacterium
TTCGTACACCAAGAAAAGAAACCCGGCCGGATAGATTTAATTCTTTTACCAAATCCTCACATTTTGTTCGCTTATCTCCATCTCCCACAAGAAGAAGATTTACATTTTGAGGCAAATAACGTAATGCTCTGATTAAAGTTACTTGATCTTTCTGTTCTCTAAAAGCGGAAACCTGTATAAGGATTATTTTTGAACGAACTGTATTTTCTTCTTTTGAAAAATTGTGAACAAATTGAGATAAATTTATTCCATTATGTATTATCTTAAATTTATCCTTTTTGAAGGATAAATGCAATTTTATAACCGTATCAACTTCTTTCGCAATAGATACAATCGTATCATATTGATGATAAACGAATTTATCCAGGACACGTCCTGTTATATTTCCGATACGTCTGTTATGAGTATTGTGTTCTGTAAAAACAAGTTTTGTCTTGCCGAAAGAAAGCAGTTTTGCAAATGCCGCCCAATACAACGAAGGAAAAAGATGAACATGGACGATGTCATATTTTCGTATATAAGGAATAATGCGAAATATATGAAAAGGGTTATAAACAGTCTTTATATTACCTTTACTCAGCGTATAAATAGTAACATTTTGTTCTTTTAATAATTTTAAAAAAGGAGTTTCTGTTCCATTCAGAAGCAATAAATCCATGTCTATTCCTTTTAATTTATATAATGGAATAGAATCAACAAGGAGTTTCTCTGCTCCTCCGGTTCCTAAACTTGTGATTACCTGTAAAACACGCATATCAATCTATTTGCGAATATCTATTATTTATTATATATATTTTTTCTTTTCAGAAACTGAAAGAACATACATTGTTAAAAAGATTGGAAATATCTTACACCTGTGCCTAATAGCTGTTCCAGCTGTTGTTGTACCATAACCAAAAACGAAACACAAAAAGAATAAGGAAATCAAAATATACCGACATATATTTTTCTTCAATCCGGTTTTTAATTTTTTGTGATATTTTATTGTATAATAGACAAAATAGAAATAAAAAATAGAATCAAAAAAGAAAGCAATAATGTCTTGTCCACCTCTCCAATCAATTGGTATGGGAGAAAATAAAAAATAAAACATCTTTAATGGAGAAAACAATAATAATTGAATTGGACTATTTGGATTTATCCATGTTAAATAAACACTTTTTCCCTCAAAATCATAGTTATATACTCCTTCCTGTCGCAATTTATTTTCATCAAAAGATTCAAATCTCTCAGTAAAAATATTGGTGGAAGTCAAAATGATCGTTGAACTTAAAACTAAAAAACACAACAAGATTACTGCAGCAAAGGACACTTTACTTTTTTCCAATTCCGGATGATAAAAAGCAAAAGATATTAAATAACCAGCGGCAATAAATATACAGCCAGAATGCATCCAACTTGCAGATAAAACACTGATTATAGAAAGCGCAATAAATTGTATTTGATTGTATTTCATCCATTTTATAAAATAAAATAAGGAAATTGCAATGAAAAATTCACACCATGCTTCACGAAGTAAAATCCCGCTAAATATAATTAAATGTGGAAAAACAATCGCAATTGTTAGAGCATTTTTTTTAAGATTCTCATTCAGATTTATTTCATCAAATATTTTAGATAAATATATTACTACGCCAATTCCAAACAAAATATTAATATATTGTACAATTAACCTGCAATTTCCTAACAACATATACAACCATGTAATAAAAATTTCATAATTAGTCCCTCTTAATTCATAATTACCATTTTTTGCATTTATTGAAGAATTCAGATTGAATATTTCGCTATCGGCGCCACTATGTAAAACAGGGAAAATATGGTTATAATCAATTAATAATAATACAATGCGAAGTATATAGGCTAAAAGGAAGAATTTGTAATAATTTGGATATTGCCTGTTAATAACAAAGCTAACAATAATTGCGTTTATTATTATAAATACATATTCTGTTGTTTCATCTACCGGACTGAAAAATGAAAATATAGACAATTCTATAAAAGTAAATAAAAATATTATAAGCATATAGTTTAATTTTTAAATATAGTGTCGTTCAATATTTGTGTAAATTTCTCAGCGCCTGTATTGGTCAAATGATTTGCATTATAAAAATCATCTTTAATAAAACGATTATCATTAATATAATTATAGTATATTGTGTTTGGATGTTTTAACATAATATCATTTATTGCTGAATACATAAAATTTAGCATGACGTTTTGCCATCTAAATTTCTTGGGTTTTATAATCCAATAAATAGCAAAAATTACTGGTAAAAATATAGCATATTGAATAGAGGTAAATGACATAATACAAATTTAGTCGCTATCTATCTATAACATAATACAATTTGTTTATTTCCAATTGATTATCTATTCTGTTTAACAATAAATTGTTAGTATATTTTTCTCTTAAATGTTTATTCAACAATAAAGTAGAGAGCGCTGTTGCTAAACTTGTTGGAGTCATTTCACAAATAGTTGCATTAATACCATTCACAAATTGGTCATTTACAGTTGAAAAATTAGTCACCACTATCGGCTTGCATAATATTTTAGCTTCATCTAATGCAATAGACTTCCCTTCATATTGGGAAGGTAAACAAAAAACGGTTGAGTATTTTATATATGGATAAGGGTTCGTTTTTAAACCTAAAAACACAATTTTTTCATTTACGCCATATTGTTTTTTCATCTTGGAATATTTTTCTATTTCAGGACAAGCGCCAATAAAATACCATTTGAATTTAACTTTATTTTCGACTAAAATAGATGCGGCGGCAATAGCTAAATCGGTTCCTTTTTGTTTATTTACATGTCCTACAGTCAATATAACTGGTGCATCTAAATTAAAATCAGTTATTTCTTCTTCTGCCATTTCTTTTATTAACTGCGAAGAGATAATGTTTTCCATTACATTAATTTTATTCTTGCAAACGGGAAAATATATTTTCAGGCTTTTTACACAATTTTCGGATACTCCGAAAATATAATTTACTCTCGGATAATACTTTTTATCCATGGTATAATAGTGACTCCATTTAGAATAATCAAAATGAAAAAATGAAATTTTCACATCTGCCCGTATTTTATCAATCATATAATATAATAAATGTTGTCCATTATAATCCACAACACAATTATATGCCTCATTTAATACAGGTATTATTTTTGATAATATCCATGCACTATATCCATGATTAAACCGACTGACTATGGCAGCTATAAGCCTCATTATAGCTATAAAAAAGAATCCTTTTTTCAACAAAAAAAGTACACATTGAGGAAATGGTGCAAAAGCCAAATTCATTTTTTCATTCGTTATCAGACGAATTTGTTTTGGCAAAAACTGCAGATATAAATCAGTAGGTCGAAAAATAAATAAATCAATGATATACTTATTTTTGTCAATAGTATTTAACAAATTTATCATACTCTTAGAAATACCTCCGCTATCTAAAGTACTTGTTATAAATAATATCCTTTTCATTAGAATGATAATTAATAATTAACCTTGGAAACGACTTTTAATTAAAAACAATTTCTTTCTTATTCTATACAAAATAAATTTTGGTAACATTTTTAGTGGCATTATGTCAATATTTTTATTAGTAATAGACGAACATGTTTTATAATAGTAATCTTTATCATAAAATATTGATTTACGGTAATATTCCCACCATATATCTCCTCGAAGACAATATGAATTCCACGGTTTTCCTATTGTATAATGAATTACGCCTTTTTGTTCTGCATCAAAAATTTCATTTTGATGATTAGATGAAAATTTTGAATTTGTATGTGCATATAAATAAATTATTTGGGTATAATTATATTTAAATGGAAAAATTTCTATTCTTCCTTTACATACAATATTGATAATGTCTTGGTCTTGCCAATAATATTTTTTATTTTGATGCTTTTTAAAGATATTTACTATATGCTCATCTCTCATTAATTTTAAATTCAAGATTAAAAAACCACTATTAATATATTTTTTAGGATTACAGTTCAACTTATTGAAATGATGTTTAGTCCATTTATCTTCTGAAAAAACAGCTCCATCACAAACGCCTCCTATCAATTGATTTGAATGCAAAGAAGACTTATAAATATTGTGTAAATCATCTTGAAAAATTATATCTACATCTGAATATATAACTTTATCATATATTGAAATTAATTCCGGTAATAATAATCTATAATATGCAGCAATTGTTGTATTACGTATTTCGTAACTATTTTCAAATGCCTTACCAACATTAATATATGTAATGTTACAATTAGGGTATTTTTCTTTTATAGTCATTATTGACATTCTATTTTTCTTGCTTAAGTTTATTTCGCTATATAGAATAAAAATATCATAAAATGTATCTTGTTTTGCATTTTCTAATAATGAACTGAGACAAACACCTGCTGCAATTACAAAATTGTCGTCAAAACTGAAAGTTATTGGGATTTTGTTCATGAAATAATTTTAAAAAATTAAACTTTTAATAATAGCCTTACTTACAAATTTAATTTGGTTTATTGTTAAACTTTTAAATTTGGTGCTTTTATATAATATCTGACACCCTTTTTTATATTCTGAATTTCTAAGAAACGAAATTGCAACATCAAACAAAAACTTTTGAAAAATATCATTACCATATCCGGTATTAATAATATCTTGTCTATATGTCTGTAAAAACATATTTTCCACTTCTAATAATTTATCTGTTTTTAATCTGTTTCCGCCATCAAGATAATAATTGTATTTAATCAGTGCTTCTGGAATAAGTTTTAATTTATAACTTCTAAAAAAACGCACTAAAAATTCCCAATCTTGATGTCTCTTGAAATTTTCATTAAATCCGTTTAATTCGATACATATATCACGTTTTATCATTATTAAACAAGAACCAATAAATGCTTTACCCAATAATAATTCTGCACATAAATTTCCTGATAAAGTATTTGGCGTTATATAATATTTTTTTTTTGAGTAATAATCATAAGAGTTACAATAACACCCTCCCCATGTTTTATCTTCTAAATTTTCCATAATATTTACCTGTTTTTCAACTTTTTTCGGTAAATATTCATCATCATCATCAAGAAAACATATATATTCTCCTTTAGAATGTCGGATACCTGTATTTCTTGCAACTGCACCATTTTTATTTACATCATGAACAAGATAATAGAAATTAGGATTATCTAAATATTCTTGGACTGCTTCAAAAGTTTTTAATTGATTTTCAGTTCCTTTCCCATTATCATCTATTACTATAATTTCAATATTGGGATAAGTTTGTGCTAAAACACTATCAATAGCCGTACATAAATATTTTGCTCTTGAATAGGTTGGAATAATTACACTTACTAATGGTATTTCTTTCATTTTTAATTTAATTAATTTTCAAAAAGTCACCTTAAAATATTGGGATATAGATTTTTTACCTTTTCACCACCAGAATAGTTTCGATTTTTGTCGTAGTATAATAGGCAAAAAGATTATACCGAATATTCCTACTTTCGCTATTAATGACAGATAAATATTATCTATTTCTATATATTTTGAGAATAAAAATTCAACAACAAATACCTCAATAGCAAGCAACAGTGGAGTAAACAATTGTTTGAAAAATGGAGTTAAAGGCTGTTTTAATGTTTTAGTTATCAAAATATAATAGCTTTGAAAAAAGATTATACTAAATGCACAAAGCAGAGTGTAAGCAACAGTTTCTAAATTTTTATAAAAAAATACACCTATGCAAATAGCTGCAATTATTAACAATGCAGACAAAAAACCTGATAGAAAAAGTTTTTTCGTATCATTTGCTGCCTGAAAAATCGAACCTGAACTGGAAAGTATAATTTGGATTCCGGTACTCCATGCTAATATTCTGAATACAGGAATGGAGTTTATCCATTGACCGCCAAAAATAATCAGGATTAACTCTTCTGCACTAAAATGTAAAAGTACAGATAAAGGAAAACCTATTAATGCCAATAACTGCACAATTTTTAAATAAGAGTTATATATTCTTTTTTTGTCATCCTGAAACTCAGAAAAAAACGGTTGAATCGCAGGCGTAAATATGTGAGTTAAATTATCAACCGGCAAAAGCATTAAACGATACGATTTTTCATAATACCCCAATGCTGCCGAAGACAGAAACTTTCCGATTAACAATTTATCCATATTTCGAGAGAAATAGTTAATAAATCCAAATAAAAATTGATACATCGAATAACTCGCAATCTTTTTCAGTGATAAAATATTTATTTTTGCTATTTTTATTGGATAACGAATATAATTAACTAAAAACGTAAAAACAATGGAAGATATGGAATGAACAAGTAATGCATAAATTCCCCAGCCGATTAAAGCCGTCCAAATTCCTAGCATTCCGCAAATTAACTGTATTAATAATTGTCTGAACATTAAAAATTTGAATTGTTTTTCTTTTAAAAGCAAGGCATCTGGCACAAGATTAATACATGCAAATAATATACTTATGGAAAATAATTTGCAAATATTCTTCAAAACAGACTGACTGTAAAAAGAACTAATTAGAGAAGACAGGGAAAAAAATATAAGAGCCAATATTAATCCAACAAGAATAGTGAAAGAAAAAATAATACTAATATCCTGTTTGGATAAATCTTTTTTTTGTATCACTGCTGGAGCAATTCCCAAACTTCCCAATAAATTGAAGAACACAACCAATACGCTAACTATAGCTACTGTTCCAAAATCATCAGGAGTAAGCAACCTTGAGAGTATTGCTACAATTATCAGACCAATTAAAATGCTGCTGTATTTTGTTATAGCAACATAAATTGTACTTGATATAAACTGTTCTTTTAAAGACATTTATTATTTGTTTTTATTTTTTAATATTATATTATTTGTAACTACTCAGGAACTATTCCTATTAAGAATAGTTCCTGAGTAGTTACTATAATTTTATTTTTTATTTTGTTTTTGAAAAATATAAAAATCAGCAAAGGATGTAATATCCGGCTCATGTTCGTTAAACGGGTATTTATTCGGAATATGTTCAATTAATTTGAAATCTGTCGCATACATGTCAATCCAATCTGTAAACTTTCTATGCCTGACATGTGAAATTTTCTCATATACCATCACCTGTTTATCATAATAATTTGAAGCATATATAATCACGAATTTTTCGGAAGCACGAAACAATCGTTCCATATATTCCATAAAAGTAGTGTCTTCCACTAAATGAAAAATAACATCAAGACTTAATGATAAATCTGCCGTTTCATAGACATTGTTGCACAATACTTTAAACGTTTTACTTTTGTCGTTTTCAAATATTTTTGTACAACACTCTACCACCGTAGGGCTAATATCATATCCTATATATAAAGGTATGTCAAAATATTTCAGCTGATTTCCATCGCCACAACCAAATTCAATAACGGTGGAAATATTTTTTCGCTTTATAAACTCATTAATCACTTCCGCTTTAAATTCCGCTAAGCGATTATATGAACCTGCACCTGAATTTCCGCCTTTCTTATAACGGTCTTCCCAATACTTGTGTGTAGCAGTAAAATAAGATGGTCTATAAATACCAGTCTTCTTTAAGATGTTTTTAATGATTTTAATAAACTTCATCGTTGTTATAAAATTTAAAAATGTTTTATTGTTTATAAAATATAGCACACATAAATGATACCCGTTTACGTGGCGGATACAGTTTTGCTATAACGGGATATATTAGTTGGAATAAAATCTGGTAACAATTTGTTTCCTTCAACCTAGGTAGAAGCAATCCTTTACGTTTTTGTTCAACGGGAATATCAATCGGGTTCCCCGAAACATCTAAAGCATACGGATATTCAATCGGCTCATTTGAAAACTTTTTTGACATCCTTGCCTGATATGATTCGGAAAAATCCAAAAACTCAAGTGACAAATCTAATTTCTGTGCAATATATCTCATCGAATCCTTGCTAAACCACCAATAATGTACCGGAGGATTCTCACTTGACCAAACCGCATCTGAGGGATAATACGATTTATTGGGTGTTGTTAAAACAATATACCCTCCTCTTTTAAACAATTTAGCCTGCGAGTATATAAAATCCATTGGACACTCAACGTGTTCGATAACTTCGGTTAAAACAATGAATATATGAACATTTACAAAACAGACGATCAAAGAAACCATAGAAAATTTTGTGAATGACAGATGATTTTATGTATTTTTTGTTAAAGGTACAAAATAGTGTCTGCTGACAATCCTGTACATAAACATAATCAGAATGCTTTTTGAACTAAATATTTTTAATATTTTTAATAATCGAAATTAAATTTTAGTTCATAGTCTTGTTTGATGAATATTTATCAATCAATAGATATTTTATCTCTTTTATTCTTTTCCCCGGCTCACATAATTTCATTATATGCTCCCTTCCTGCTTTACCCATTTGTTCAGCAATATCAGGATGTTGAATAAGGTAAATAATTTTTTCAGCCATTGTTTCATAGTCGTATTCAGGAACAAGAAATCCTGTTTTTCCATCAATGACATTTTCAACAATGCCATTGTGAATTGTTGATACAACGGGCAGTTCATGTAATGCTGCCTCAGCCAAACTAATGGCAAAACCTTCTGTATCTCCACTAATTGCTGTAACGCTATGTTGTACATAAAGCCAATGATTATTTAGGATAGGAAAACTTTCTGTTCTGTTTAATACACCATACATTTTAACAGATTGTATCAGTCCTAAATCTTTAATAATTTGCTGTACTTCATTTTTTAAAGGACCATCGCCAATAATAGATAATTGTGCTTCCGGTATTTTTTCTTTTACAATTTTGAACGCATACAATAAAGCTACAGGATGTTTTTTTTCTGTTAATCGTCCTAAAAAAATGATAGATGGAACTTGCTTTTTCCGATCTGTCCATGACTTGGGTACTATTGATTTATATTCAACTCCCAAACGGATAACATTTATTTTTTTTTCTTCACATCCTAACAATATTAATCTGCGTTTCATATAATGGCTTGCCACAATAAATGCCGTTGCTTTTTTAAACAATTTTTTTACCTCTTTTATATATGCGGTGTCTTTTAAACAAGATGTTATATCATAACCATGAACATGAACAATGAAAGGTATTTTATTTACTTCAAAGTAATCCATTAATAAGACTGCTGAAGTAGCATAATCAACATAAGCTATATCAAATTGGGGTAGCTTACTATTTTTTATTGACCGAAAAGCTACCAATTTTTGAAATTGCATTTTCATTTGATATCCTTTTCCAAACATTTGTCCGATTTTATATATTATAAAAGTCCAATTAAGATATTTTTCCGAATAACCAGTTGTAATACTTTTTACTTCAAAATCAGTTTTTAGCGGGACTTTTTTACCAGTGATATAAGTTAAATCAATATCTTCTTCCGAATTAAGAGATTTAACAAGATCATATATAAATGTTTCCGATGGGGCAAAATTGCTATGAGTGAAATAACCAAGTTTTACTTTCATCATGAATTTAAAATATTTTTGAGTATTCCCCAAAATTGCCTTGTGACAATGATTTGAAGAATAAACAATAAATGATTGTATAATTATATAATTAATTTTAATTTAGTGGCGAACCATAGAATTTCTGATTTTCAAAAATGTGAAAAATATGTTATATACTCATATCTTCTTTTTGTAAACCCAATCCCTGAACTACTATAACAACTATAATAAATGTAATCAAGAAATTTGATACCCAATTGGCTGCGCTTATTCCTCTACTCCCAATACAGTCAAAACAACGCGGGAAGAGTATAATCCTACCCCCATTGCAAATAGCATCCTCAAATAGAGATATAATGTGTTTTTTGCTATGCGCTTATTATTTGACGAAATTTCTGTCATTTATTTTCAATAGTTGTAACTCCATCAATAAAACCCTCAATATCTTTCTTACATTTTTCAACATGAGTATATGATTGATTTGTTTTGCATAAACATTTATTCCACAAATCTGTTTGGTACAACAGTTCTTTCCATTTTTTCAATTCCTCTTTTGCCGGTTCTACTATTTTGGGGTTCTTATAGTTTGTAAGAATACTCAAAAATGATTCTGAAAGAGCAACTAATAGCCTTAATGTCGGGAATGAATTTATTTTATTAGAACGTGAATAAAAAGAAGAACTGATATTTTCTATTTTATCAACATCATTTATGTTTTTATTGAAATAATATGATTCGGTAATGTCATGATATAATAATATTTCTATACCATTTCTGACAAACTCCATTCTTTCTACGATATCCGTATTAAACACTTTGGGAATCGTATCCATATATGCAGTTTTTGAATGGTAAGTAAATGACTGTATCAGAATATTAATGTCATTTTGATTCATCTGTGTATTCGTCGAAAGCATTTCTATGATTTTGTTATATTCCGTATTTTCGCCGAAATCGCCGATTGTCTTCCAGTCCAAAGCCGCAAAACAATTTTGAATATAAGACAATTCAGTTGCAAGAAATGAAAAATATTCTTTCCCTGATATTGTGATATGAATCTTTTGTCTGTTTTTGGTTCTATCCCAATCTTCATTTTTTAAATGTGCGATACCGGAGAGATAGGCAATCCGTTTGTTTGAATCAATTAAAACATTAATAGCATTAATTAACACCTCTTTTTTCAGTTCTTCTTTTTCATAGAGATTGATAATATCATATAATTGATAGATTGTTAAATCTAATTTTTCATCCTGACTGATACTAAGGATATTTAATATTCTATATAAAAGCCAGCTATTTCTTCTGTTGTCATCATATCGGGCAAAAAGATTAGTAACATACGAGTCCTTAAATTTTATACCTCTTGAACAGGTATAAGTAAGGGAAGACATTAATTGATTAACACTTGGTTCATCGTGATAGCTGTAAGTTAGCGGGTCGAAAAATCTTTTAGCAAGTTCTAATCCTCTCCTGACACTTAAACCGGAAAGCGCATTTAAAGTTCCTTGAAGTCGTTTTTTTCGAGGATGGACTTTCCTGGATTCTTCGTTTGCTTGACCTTTATCCGGAACAATAGGCGACAAGTATTTCAGAAGAGTAAGAATGATTTTGTCAAAACAGTCAAGGAACTGACCATTTTTTACAATTGGTATGCACTTTGATTCCAGTATCATAACCTGTTTTCGAATATCTATAATGTCTTCTAATGTATCTTTATTCTCGTAATAATATTTAATTCTATGATAAATAATGTCAATAGGAGCAGGTCCCGCATGTTCAACAAGACCGGTAGTATTTGAAAAGAAGTCATTGAACTTGTCAAAAGTTGTAAGTCGGGCTGATATTACTATTTTACATTTTATACTGTTATGTAATGAAACGATATTTTTAATGATTTCTATCTGTTTTTCATCCGGTAATCTGTCTATATTGTCAAATATAATGGTAAAACAACCTTTATGCTCTTGGGGATAGTGATTTCTTATATATTGCAGTAAACCGATAAAAATGAGATTTTGATATTTTATATTATCTTTAAAATGGTTTTGTATTTTTGATATAATTATTCCAATATCAGTATTTTCAGATATCTTATCATTATATAAAATATATTTCAGTTGAGTTAATTGAGGTGATGGGATTTTGATGTCTGCGAGAAGATTTTCGACTGTAACCATATTATCAGATGAGATATTATTAGCATCAAAACAGACCGTTATAGCCTCCATTAACAAAGCATTTAGCCTGAAATCATAATCAATCAGTGCATCTTCTTCTTTTCCTTCTAAAAAATCATAATATAAAAATTCTTTTCTCCGTCGCCTGCACAAATAATATCGCAAGCAGGATTCTTTATTACAGGCGTCATAATAGTCTCCAATATATTTTATGATGGATGTTTTTCCACTTCCACTGGCTCCGGTTAGAATGAGAACAGAATAGTCCTGACTCTGGATATGAGTTCTTAATATCTGTTCAAATATTCCAATACTGCCATTGTAGTCTATATCAATAATGTGTGTATCAATTTTCCCTTTAATATAAGGAGATAATATTCGATACCTTTGATTTTCAAAATTCTTTTCATTACTTTCCCTGTAACCAAAAACAATTTTATTAGAATTAAACACGTAGTCCACCAGGGGGTTTATGCAATCTTTAAAAGATTTATTTTCCTGCGCGTAATTTTTTTCTGCTATCTCAAAATACATGATATGAAAGTTTCTATTTCGTTAATAATGAGATTTAAATGTGTTCTATTATAGCTGTTCTTATTTTTTACGTCAAATTCTATGTACCGTATGGCGTCTATAAAATCTTTTTCCTTTATCCTGTTTTCGAAGTCAGATAATTGCTTTAATAATACAGGAGCAATACCGGGATAGGATCGGATAAGGGAAATATTATTGATAATTAATGCAACTCCCAAAGATAATTCGTTTTCACTTAAACTATTAGTGTTAAGTTTTATTAATAACTCTTTACTCTTGGAAATTAAAAGAAGCTCCTTTAATGACCTGTTTTTCTTCTCGGAACCGGACTTCCTGTACAATTCCAAGAGTATTGTCCAAAAGATAGTAAAAGCAAGAAATTTTAAAAGTTCCGTAAAGAAAACATTTGGAGAAAAAACAATTTCTTTCCTGTATTTCAAGTATATCAATCCAACGATAATCAGACCGATTATTGATAAAAATAAAATTATTATGCGAAAAGATTTCATGTAAAAAATTATTACTTTATTAGATAAAGATACATCTCTTTTCAGGAATAACAATCAAAAGCTACACAGTATTACACCAGGACAGCAAAAAAACTTTGTGCAACTTTGTGTAACTTCGTGGTTCAAAATTAGCGGTCAAAAATTAGTGGTTCAAAAACAGTATCAACCTTGTGTTTTTGTTCGTCTCCAACAATTTATCCAAATGTATCCTGTTCATTTTCTAAAATACGAACTTACTCAAACTATAATCTTTTCAAAAACTCGTCCATTGTTTCGTAGTCATCTTTATTGGCGGCAATACTTTCCGCCATTTCCCCTGTTTCTTTCAGAGCCTGTTTAAATTCCGCAATACGTTTATCCTTTGCAGTTTTCTTCGCCGGTTTTATTTTCGCTTCGATATTTCGTGATTTCAGAAAAAGGAGTAAGTCTTCCATTTTCTTTCACGAAGTTTTCTGATATTATTCATAATTTGTCTTAAATCCTATCTTCCGGCGGGGTTTCTCTTCAATCTCCTTTTTGGCTGTTAACTGAATTAAATCCTGGTATATCTCGCCGAATTGCGTATCTGCTATTATTTCGGAATTTTCAAGTTCCTGCCGTATTTCGTCCAATTGCCAATTGCCTTGATAAACGAGTTTCCATATCCTCCAGCTCCTTTTTGCTTGTCGGATGTTGAACAGATGCGCCCTTAAGCAGATAGTCTTTCAACACGTTAGTCGCCCAAATACGAAATTGGGTGCCGCGTTGAGATTTTACACGATAGCCCACAGAAATAATAACATCAAGGCTATAAAAGGCAATTGGTTTATCTACATTTGTAATATGCAAAAAATGCATATTATGTCTATTTCCTCAATATTCATTTCACCGCAAAAAAAACTTTGTGCAACTTTGTGAAACTTTGTGGTTCATAATGTTGTCTCCATTTTATTCATAAAACTGTTCCAATTCTATATTAAACATACTATGAATAACTTTAAAAAGTATGTTATCAAAATATTTTTGTTTCACAAAACGATTTGACGACTTGATAACATCCCT
>JAIROC010000152.1 GCA_031257735.1 Bacteroidales bacterium
CTACTTCACCTATCGTAACAATATCGAAGTCGGAGAAGCACAAATTATTATTCACGGTAAAGGTAAATATACAGGTACATATACCTCTACATTTCACATAACTAATTGAAAATTGAAAATTGAAAGAACAAGTGAACAAGTAGACAGGGAACGAGGTAGAACCTCGTCCGAACAAAGATGACATGTCGGTAAAACGGTGGAATAATCTTCTGATATTGACATGTCATCCCTACAGGATTTTATTGACTGCTACCATTTTTTCTACCGACATATCATCCCTACGGGATTTTTTGACTGCGAATGTGCCATTTCCTTCTACCGACATGTCATCCCTACGGGAGGTTGTGTGAAAAGTATCTTCGCAACAATCAACGCCGTCATTGCGACGAAAATACTTTTCACACAGCCTCTTTCGTTCATTCGTTTACTCAATTTGGTGATGTCTCGGTAAGATATATTCTATTTCAGCACGGTTATTTGTCCTATAAATTCATATTTCTGACCTGTGAAATCCCTGACTGTTATTCTGTAAGAATATACTGTATTTGGAGCGACTTGTTTTCCGTCTACAGAACCGTCCCATACTTCTTCTGTATCAGTTGTATGGAATATTCTTTGTCCCCATCGGTCAAAAATAGATAACTGATACCCTTCTTTTGAATATTCCGACATTTCGGGTTTCCAAGTATCGTTTTTTCCATCTTCATTGGGCGTAAACATATTCGGAATAAAAACATTCAATTCTTCGTAAACATGAATAATCTTTGAGATCGTATCCGTACAGCCATTTTCATCTGTCACTTCCAATAAGATTTGATAGTCCCCGGACGCTTCATACAAATAGTATACAATTCTTCCTGTCTGTATATTGCCGTCTCCCATAGACCAATTCGATGTTTTAATCGTACCTTGCGAGATGTCTGTTAAGGTAAAGATTGTATTATTTGCCACATTATAGGAATTAGATTCAAAATTGGCAACAGGTCCATTAACATGATCTATTTCTATCGTATCCTCCACCGTACAAATCTCATCGACAACAATTACTATATATGTACCTGCTTTTAATCCTGTTAATACGGGAGAAGTATCATTGCGTCCTTCCCATCGATATTCAAGAGTTTCTGGTCTCTCGCTATTTACAGTAAGGGAAATAGTTCCATCTTCTCTTTGACAGGTTTCAGGGGTTTTGGTTACGGTTATTATCGGATTGGGATAAGCCCCTAATTCAATATCCATCTGTGCTTGACATCCGTTTGCATCTACTATTGTTACAGTGTAAGTTCCTGCTTTGAGAGAGGATATCATATTGCTTGTATCCTGTTCTCTTCCCGTACTCCACGTAATTTTAGGGGAAACAGCATCTTTGGGAGTAATCCAAATAAACCCATTTTCGTTTTCACATGATTCCAGACTCGTACTAGTCAATTCGATATAGGGAGTTGGTGTTGCCGTTACAGTAATAGTATCGGCAGTAATACAGCCAACATTATCGATAACTGTTATCCGATATACTCCAGCCTTCAGGTCGAAGGCGCTATCCGAAGAAGCTACTAAAGTATTGTCTTCTTCTCTGATTTCAAATTTATAAGGAGGAATGCCCCCGATTGCTGTGAGTTTGAGAGAACCGTTATCTAATCCGCAAGTAGTAGGTTTTTGCGTACCTTTGATTTTCAAGGAATCATTTTGTTTTATAACTATTGCATCGCGTAAAATACAATTTCTCGCATCCACCGCCTCAAAAAAATAAGTACCTGCTATCAAATCTATATACATAGCTCCGTTTATATTTCCTGAATCAATGAATGAATTTCCGTTTGCATCTAATAATATCCAATAAAAAGAATGGTACGGTGATTGTCCTCCTGAGATGGAACCATGTGAAAAATATCCTGTTGCCTGCCCGTAGCAATCTACATCTTTTATTGTTACTTCCATTTTGGGTTTCAAAGGAGTAACGATAAAAGTATCCCGAGCAAAACATCCAGCGCTGTCTTTTGATGTAAGAAAATAGGTTCCGGGTCCATATATTACAAGAGAATCTCCTGTTGCAGTATGTACTACTTTATTCGAGTCTTCCCACGTCCATGTATGTTCAATAAATTCAGATCTAACCGCAACAGCCGTTAAGTAAGCGGAATCTCCTGCGCATAATTGGTTTTCGCCTTCTATTTTAATTCTTGGAGATGGATAAATCGTAATACGGTGATTTGTTCTTCCTTTTGAGGTATCAATACATCCATTTTCAGCCGTAACCGTTAAACGTATAACATATTCAACAGGTTCATTTTGTTCTGGATCAGGAAAAGTAAAAGTAAATAAGGAATCATAAGAAACAACATCCAATCCCAGAATTTCCCATAAGATAGTTTCTTTTTTACTGTTTTTCACAGTAGACAAATCTACAAAAGTAGCTGTGCGCGAACAGGTGTCATACCAATTTTCAAAATCATGTAAAACAACAGGCACTTCTCCATTTTCATCCATAATACCATAAACAAAATCTGCATCGATAGATGTTTTATCAACGATGGTACGCAATGTTGCAGAACATTCGTCCTTTAATGCAGATTTTACAGCACATACAAATTCTTCTCCATCGATAGGGTCTGGAACTACAATATTTTGATGTTGCCGTCCATTTCCTTCAATTATCCACGAAGGGTTACTGCTTCTTGTCCATTTGTACCATACAAATCCATCGGGGGCGCGCATACGTGCTGCAGGTTGTCCATCGCAATACATCAGGTCTATGGTCATCGGTCGGCATTCTCCTACGATATAAGCGTAGCCAAAATGTCCCGATAATGTACAGTCTCTTGTTTCGAAATATATTTTTATTTTTTGTCCTATCATTGGCTCAAGACTGAACCCGACCGTAGTCCAATTACGTGCTAAAAAGGTGGTGGTTTTACATGCTAAATCGGTTAATTCTTGAGATGCTGTAAAATTCACATTGCCACAGGGAAGAATAGAACTTGGAATTTCTCTACCTGTACTGTCTTTTATGGTCATAGAGAATTGTGGTTGTTCTGAGGCGTCATGACTTGGGTCTTCCATAGCCCATGCAAAATGCAGTATCAGTAAAGAATTTGTACTGTCTATTGTCATGGTATATTCGAGCGCTTCCATTTCTGCGCCTGTGACTTCATTGCCTAATTTTGTAGAATAATTAAATCCTGTCGGGACTTTTGGAATAGACACACATCGTTCATCCTGTATTTGGTTTGTCATTATAAGTTGCCGTGCATCCATAATGGAGTGTCTGCCGGCAGTTGGAGAAGATGGATCTATACGAATACCACTACTACATGATCCTATATACGCTTGCCAATACGTGAAGTTTGCCATTGAGAAATTCAAATTCGGACATTGTGCTTGCAGGCTGATTGGCATAAAACCTAACATGCTTAAAATTAATCCCGTTGATACATATAATCTTTTCATGACTGTATTTTTTTATAGTTAAACAAAACATGTACTCTATATATATGACAGTTTAGTCTTAGGTTTTGTTGCCTGAGCCCCTCATTTTTTTTTGTGGATGATTTTCCTCCTGTTCTCTTTTAGGCTGATATGCTTTCTTTTATCCGTATTTTTATTTATTACATAGAAAAAGGGATACTCAACGCATAAGGCATTGTATCCCTTCCTTTTTTAAATATGTCAAATAAACTTAAAAAACTTTTATCTTACGATGGTCATTTCTTCAATCAGATTTTTAGCGCCGGCATATTTATCAATAATAAAGAGCATATATCGAACGTCAAAGTTGATACATCTTTGTAGATTTTCTTCAAAGTCTATATCACCGGACATGGCTTCACTGTTACCGTCAAAAGCTAATCCGATTAAATGACCTTCTCCATTGATGACAGGCGAACCAGAATTTCCTCCTGTAATGTCATTATTGGAAATGAAACAAGTTACAATTTCTCCATTTTCATTCACATAGTTACCATAGTCTTTTTTATTGTAAAGGTCTTTTAACTTGGCGGGAACGATAAATTCCGTATTTGTTGGGTCTTCTTTTTCCATAACGCCTTTAAGCGTTGTATAATAATGATAGGCAACGGCATCTCTGGGATCGTATTTAAGGACATTACCGTAAGTCAAACGAAGGGTAGAATTTGCATCGGGAGCAATATTTTTATCTTTGTTTATCTGAAGAATACCGTCTACAAAAAGACGTTCTCCTTTTTGTAGGTCTGACATATTCTTTTCAATCAAATCCCATAGATTAAAATACATAGACATGCAATCTATTCCGCTTATGTATGCCAAATCGACTTTAAGCGCTTTAATATTTGGTTTCTGCAAAAAAGTATAAAATCTGTCTTCATTCGCAAATACTGATTTGGCAAACATTTGTTCCACGTATTTGGTAAAATCACCTTTGTATTTCTTTTCTACGGTAAAGAAGAAATCAGGAAAATACGTTCTGTTCGTATTTTTGTAAGCATATTCAAGTAAGGCAATCATTACCTTTTTGTCTGTTTCGGGATTGTAATCCTTGTAAAATTTTTCACCTCTTACTTTCAATTTATCCGTAAGGTTTTGGATTTTCACGGGGTCTTTCGAGTCTAAGGCGGCTATAAGCCCGGAAGAATGAAAAGCAAAAAGTAATAATTCAGGACCTGATACAAGCGCTTCTGTTACATACGTCAGCGCTTCCATGTAATCTTTGCGATTGTTGTATCCTTTTTCGATGAGGGACAGGGTATTTTTGTATTTAGGGTCACTGTTAGCGTTTGCCCATTGCATGTAATTGGCTTCGATTTGTTTTTTTACGTCTATGGTATTTAAGTTTTTGAGTGCTTTGTTTTGTTCAAAAGAATACTTCCAATAGTTAGAACAGCTGGCGTATTTGGAAGCATATTGTATTCTTATCTTTTGGGAAGAAGCCATTTCTTTACGCAGAATATTAATCTTTACATCTCTTATTTCATAGCGTAATTTATTAGTGAGCATTGTTTCTTCTAATCCGTAAGAAGTCAGAAAACGTTCGGTTGAACCCGGAAATCCCAATATCATGGCAAAATCACCTTCCTGTATTCCTTTGGCGCTTACAGGGAGAAAATGTTTTGGTTTCAACGGAATATTTTCTTTGGAGAAAGCAGCTGGAGAACCGTCTGGCGCGGTATAAATTCTAAACATGGAGAAATCAGCCGTATGACGGGGCCACATCCAATTATCCGTATCGCCGCCAAATTTCCCCATTGATGAAGGAGGAGCGCCTACTAAACGAACATCTTTATAGATAACATATACAAATAAAAAAACTGATTGCTGTTAAACATATCCGCAACATAAGCAGTGTAAAAACTGCCTTCCATTGCCTTGTCTGCAATTTGTTTTGAGATACTGTCTATTGTATTGTTTCTGTCTTTTTCGGACATATTATCGTTCAACAGGGCTAAGACTTGATTGGTTACGTCTTCCATTCTAATCAGGATAGAGGCTGTAACGCCCTGATTTGGCAATTCCTGATCTTTTGACAATGCCCAAAATCCATCTTGCAAATAATCATGTTCTACGGTAGAGTGTGTCTGTATCATGCTAAATCCGCAATGATGATTGGTTAGAAATAGACCTTGACCAGAAACTATTTCGCCTGTACAAAAATGACGAAAAGGTCTTCCTTCATTTCCCAGACCAATAATAGCATCTTTGATACTTCCTTTATTTACGCTGTAAATGTCTTCGGGTGTAAGTTTAAACCCTTTTTGTTTCATTTCCTCATAATTCTTCCCCAGCATGGATAACAACCACATTCCTTCATCTGCAAAAGATACAGATATGTTCAATATGAAGATACTACCTACTAAAAATATTATTCTTTTCATTTATTTAACCTTTAAATTTATATTACAATTTCTGTTTAATTACGGTCGTGCAAAGATACAAATAAATACCTATCTTTTTTCCACTTTCCAAAAAAAGTTTTCACCAATATCCAACGCAACAATCAACGCCGTCATTTGTCTGAATCAGACCCGAAACGGAGAGCAGCGTTGATGATTACTTTTTTATACTTTATAGACAGACACTAATTACTGCGCAAGTAGAACCTGCGAGGATAATCCGTACGAGGTAGAACCTCGTCCGAACAGGGGAATTTAAACGGAGTTGTCAGTGTTTAAGTCACAGATAGAAGTTATGGGAAATATCGGGTTGTCAAAACCGTTGATAGCAATTCCGAAGTATTCGAGATAGAGAACTTTTTTCTCTTTTTTTTATCCTGAACTCAAGTTATTAATTTTTGTCCAAAGAAAAGGAAATACTATATTTCTATTCTCAACTAAATAAAAATCTGTGTGTTTCTTTTTGCTTCTCATGGGACGTTTCAAAAAATATTTACTCGGAATTTATACATACAATAATTATCGAAAAAGGGAGTTAAAAAATAGTATTATCAGGACTTGAGAACTAGGCGAAAGCAGTGTTTCCGCCTAAATTATTGTTCTGCGTGGCGAATGACATCATAATACAAGTTTACTGATGAAATCGGTATTTATCAATCACTATATAAAAGAAGATGAAAAGAGTATTCAAATCTGAATTATTTACAGTTTTAAAACAGGGATATACAAAACAACAGTTTACTAAAGATTTATTTGCAGGGATTATTGTGGGGATAGTAGCATTACCTTTAGCGATTGCATTTGCCGTTGCATCGGGAGTATCCCCAGAAAAAGGGCTTGTTACAGCTATTATTGCGGGATTTATTATTTCGTGTTTAGGAGGGAGTCGTGTTCAGATAGGAGGTCCTACGGGGGCTTTCATTATAATTGTGTTTGGTGTCGTTACCCAGTATGGCATGGATGGATTGATAATTTCGACTTTGTTAGCAGGGATAATGCTTGTCATTTTTGGGCTTTTACGATTAGGTTCTTTATTGAAATTTATTCCTCATCCTCTTATTGTGGGATTTACGAGTGGAATTGCTTTGGTTATCTTTTCCACCCAAATAAAAGATGCTTTTGGATTGCAGATTGATAACATTCCAAGTGAATTTATCAAAAAATGGTCTATCTATTTTGAGGCATTTTCTTCGGTTAATTTGATAGCAGTTGCAATAACTATCGGAACGATTTTGGTCAGTATTGGTTTCAAGAAGATTACCAATAAAATACCCGGTTCTTTTATTGCGATTATTCTAATGACAATCATTGTTTCCGTTTTCAATCTTCCCGTAACAACTATTGAAACATCATTTGGAGAAATTCCCAATAAAATTTCGCTCACATTTCCTTCTATTGATATAAACAATATACAATATTATTTTCAGCCAGCGCTTACCATTGCATTATTGGGAGCAATAGAATCATTGCTTTCGGCGGTTGTTGCTGATGGGATGATTGGTGCAAATCATCACAGTAATACGGAATTGATTGCTCAAGGTTGTGCAAATATTATCACGCCTTTATTTGGCGGTATTCCTGCTACAGGAGCAATTGCAAGGACAGCTACAAATATAAAAAACGGAGGAAGAACCCCCTTTGCGGGAATGATACATGCTGTTACTTTGTTGTTCATTATGTTGTTTTTTGGTCAATGGGCAAAGTTAATTCCTATGTCATGCCTTGCCGGTATATTAATTATTGTTGCCTACAATATGAGTGAGTGGAGGTCTTTTTATTCCATTCTTAAAGGATCTGCGTCTGATATTATTATATTGATAAGCACCTTTTTATTAACTGTCTTGGTGGATTTAACTGTTGCTATTGAGATTGGTATTGTCATGGCTGCCCTGCTGTTTATGAAGCGTATGGCGGATAATGGACAAGCTATTTTGAGAGATAAAGAAACCGATATTATTGAAAATTACAAAGACATACCTAAGGAAATTGAAATTTATGAGATAAGCGGACCTTTCTTTTTTGGCGCTGCAAAACATTATAGTGAAGTACTTAAAGGATATAAAAGTTCAACCAAGATTTTAATTATACGAATGAGGCATGTACCATTCATTGACGCTACGGGAATACATAATTTTAGAGGCGCTATTACATCTTTAAAGTCGAATGAAAAGCATATTATCCTTTCTGGGGTTCAGCCTAATGTTAGAAAGGAATTGAATAAGAGTGGGATTGCTTCGTTAATTGGGGAAGCTAATATTTTCGATAACTTTGATATTGCATTGGCAAATGCAAAAAGATATATTTCGCAATCAATGTAGATATATTTCATTTATCCCACAAAAAAATTGCGAGAAACGTATTTTCGCGGAATTTTAGTCATCAAATTGGCTAATGACATACTTTTTACGTTTTGCTTATTGTGTCAATAATATTGAGATTATATTTTCCATATCACTCTGATTTCTAATATAAAAATGATGCATCTTGATGTATGAATGGCAAGATTTTCTACATTTATTTTTCTTTCAAATAATACTTACAGAAACACTATATTCATTCTTGTTTATGGATTTCTTTATTATTTTCACGCAATATATCTTATTGAATGTTAGCATTGTATAGGCTTCATAGTCATTTGTTAAAAAGATTTTCTTTGATTTTTTTGTTTTTTTTTTTGTTTTTTTTGCGTTTGATATTTTTTTTTTATATTTTTGCAGAAATATTTCAAGCAGTATAATCAGTGAATAAAACGATACGACTTATTATTTCTTTTGTTGTTAGTGTTCTGTGTGTCATATTAACTATGATATCCAGTATCCATGTGCAAAATTTCAAAAATACAAAGGCTACCGAGTATGCAAGAAAGATGAACATGGTTATAGCGGATGCTTTGTCTGAAATCAATCAATTAAGATTGAGTCCACGCATAGCAGATACTTTAAAATCTCCTTATTGGATGAATATTTGTCCTGTAAGAAAGAGATACTTACGCTTTTATCCTATCAATGAAAATGAAAAACGAGAAATTATTCGACAAATAATAGCCTATAAAAATCTTCCCTTTTTTCCAAATACCATCAAGGAAAAATCTTTCAATTACGATGATTATATTCTAACGTTTGTTGCGAACAAAGACATCATAAAAAAGATAAAAGACAATGATGTTCATTTTTCTTCTTTTGACACAATAGGTCATCATTTGGCAGAAATGCCGATCATTGAAAACTATGAGTGTGAACCAGACACTATTTATAATGTAATAAAAAAACATCTTGTCATGAATGATATAGATACTAATTTTGAATATTGTATCTATATTCCTGCTTTCAGTAAATTTATTCTCTCCAGCGAGAACAATAATATTTTGGACTTGGTTACAAATGGAGATTTGTATAATTTTGAGATCAACAATAAAAATTTAGGGTTATTTGCTTTTTTCTTAATCCGATTTTTAGATGCACCTGCCTATTTGTCCATTGGGGATAATCTTACAATAGTATTTACATGGGGAATTGTTCTTTTTATTTATTTATTGTTTATGTATTTGCTTCGTACCGATATAAGGATTAGCGAAGTATCGGAATTGCGAAATGAATTTTTCAATAATATAACACATGAATTTAAAACCCCCATTGCAACAATTGCCCTTGCCACAGAAGGATTAATGGATAAGGATGTTATGGCAAATAAAGAAGCACAAGAAAATTATATCCGGATTATTCAAACCGAAAATAAACGCTTGGAAAATATGGTAAATACAATACTAAAAAGCACATTAAATTCGGAAAAATCCCTTTTGCTGCAACAGGTGAAACATAACGTTGATATACATTATTGTATTGAACCTGCTATTAAAGAAGTATTAATGTTGTTGCAGGAAAAAAACGGCTCTATCTCTGTAAATTATAAGGCAAAGAATGCTATTTCATGCGTTGATGGCGCTCAAATAATATTGGTCATTAAAAACATTCTTGAAAATGCAATAAAGTATGTTTTGGATGCCCCTCCTCAAATAGAAATACAAACAGAAAATAAAGGAAAATATATAGTTATTTCGGTTAAAGACAATGGTATCGGGATGACACAACTACAACAGAAAAAAATATTTAATAAACTGTATCGCGTTCAATTTGGAAATATACACAATGTAAAAGGATTTGGTCTTGGATTATATATTGCAAAGGCTATTATCAAATCGCATAATGGTAAAATTACAGTTGAAAGCGAACCAAATAAAGGAAGTACTTTTAAAATTTATTTATCAATATCAAATAATTAATTAATTAAAATCATAGTAAAATGAAAAGAATATTAATTGCAGAAGATGACACCAATCTTGGAATGGTGCTAAGTTCATACCTTACTTTAAAAGGTTTTACGACAACTCTATGTGAAAATGGCGAAGACGCCTATAACGAATTTACTAAGGGAAATTATGATCTATGTTTAGTAGACATTATGATACCTTTAAAAGATGGTTATTCATTGGTTGAAAATATTCGTAAAGTGGATTCTGAAGTGCCAATATTTTTTATGTCGGCAAAATCAATGCAGGAAGACATATTAAAAGGATTTAGCTTAAACGCTGATGACTATATTACAAAACCTTTTAGTATGGAAGAATTGTTAATGCGTATTAAAGCAATTTTGAGAAGAACAACTCATGAGGGAGGAAGTGAAGTACAGGTCTTTCATCTTGGGGATTACGTCTTTGATAATAATGTGCAACAATTGATTTACAAAGGCGAAGTATTGAAACTTACCTCTAAAGAATCTGCTTTACTGTATGTATTGTGTGAAAAAATGGGGAAAATAGTCAATAGAACATACATTTTAAATAGAGTATGGGATAAGAATGACTATTATAACGCACGCAGTATGGACGTATACATTACAAAATTACGTAAATACTTGAAGAAAGACCCCAACGTGAATTTATTAAACATTCATGGCGTTGGATTTAAACTAGCTATAGGCGAGGCAAGGAACATGCAAACAAATTTCTAACTCGCAAAAGAGGAAGTTCTGATTAGAAGGGGAAAATAACATTTTTTTCTAATCATGCAGTTTGGTAGCAAAAAAAATGCTATCTTTGCAGCCTCAAATTAAATAGCAAGTTCGGAGAGGTGGGTGAGTGGCTTAAACCAGCAGTTTGCTAAACTGTCGTACCTGAAAGGGTACCGGGGGTTCGAATCCCCCCTTCTCCGCAAAACAAAACGGGATATAGCGTAGTCCGGTTATCGCGCCTGCTTTGGGAGCAGGAGGTCGCAAGTTCGAATCTTGCTATCCCGACACAAGAGTAATTGCTTCTATCGTGATTACTCTTTTTTTTGTTTCCCGAAACAGAAAACTCCATACTCTTTTACAAATATATAATGTAGTTGTTGCCAACTCTTTTTTTTGTTTTTCGCGCTTCCTTTTTCAATTTTCAATTAAAAAAGAGCTACCCCATTACAGAGTAGCCTAAGTTGAAAAAGTTTAATCAAATTAAACACCAATAATAATGAATTATCTTTTTGTATACAAGTAGACAAGTGGACGGGAGGACGAGTTTTGTCTACTCGTCCACTCGTTCACCAATTATTAATT
>JAIROC010000157.1 GCA_031257735.1 Bacteroidales bacterium
TTGTTAGGGATTGCCACGTCGCTGCGCTCCTTATAATGACGCTTTTTATAAATGCCGTATTATGAGGCATAAAGCGTCATTGCATTTGTGCTTTTGAGAATCAAAACGGTTACTCGCAATGACGGTATTTGGAAACTGTTCATTCTATTCATTCCGCGTTGTCGGATGGGGATTGCGGGTCAAGCCCGCAATCAATAGCACAGGGCAACGCCCTGTGTAACGTAATTTCCTAAAAACTAAGCCCTGAAAGGTGGGGTGGCATAAATCGCATAAAAGTCAAAAAAAAACACCATCCATTGCATAAAAGTATTATCTTTGCTCCTCAAACATAGCATTAAAAAAAAACGAATTATGCGAGACATAACTTATTGGAAAAATTTGGTACAGCTACTCAGGATAGAGAATAAGAAAATAAGAGGCAGAATAGTGGAATTAATTAAGGGACGCGAAAAATGGAAGTTAAAGACAATGAGATATCGTGAAGAATGTATCAAGTTGAAAAAGATCATTAAAAAGTTGGAAAAAAAACTTTCATTAGATAAATTTCACATAAAGCAGGATAAGCCCAAGTTATCCCACTACAGCATAGAGGTTATCATGCTTTTTTTGAGATCCAAACTTCTTACATCCTGTCGATTTAGAAGCGTGAGCAAGGTATTGTCAATAGTACTGCTATCATTGAATCTTGAATTGAAACAAGCAAAAACACCCTCCCGAACATGCGGTATGTTGTGGGTAAAGAAATTAGGATACTATTGCATAACCGTTGAGAAAGAAAAAGCCGAAGATTGGATTTTGTTATTAGATGAAAGCATAGGCATAGGCAAAGAAACGCTGCTTCTTATTTTGGGAATACGTCGCAGCCAAATAGATTTTAGTCGTCCATTGAGCGTTCAAGACATGACGCCTTTAGTTGTAAAATCACGGGAAAGCTGGACAGGGGAAGATATATTTGCTGAAATAGAATATTGCAAACAGCAGTTGGGGAAGATCATATATGCTACTACGGATGGCAGTAGCACGCTAAAAAAAGCGCTTCGCTTAGCTCAAATACCGCATGTCTATGATGTTACGCATGCCATAGCCATCATGTTAGAGAAGCTATACAAAAAAGACGAGAAGTTTATAAAGTTAACCAAAGATATGGGGATCATGAGGTTAAAATTATGTTGCAGCCAATATGCGCATATTATGCCCCCAAATCAGCGCTCAAAATCAAGGTTTTTAAATTTGGATATCATTTCACAATGGGGAACGCGTGTGATTAATGTGTTGGAAAATAAAAAAGTAAAAGAAGGAGAGCGCGATTTACTGTCATGGCTGTTAGAACTAAAACCATTCATAATAGAAATGCAAAATATCATGACAAGTATCGAACAGCTATCTGTTTTGCTCAAGTATAATGGGCTAAATCAAAAAACGTACAAAGACTGTTTGAAGATTTTGAAATCAAATCCTCAAAGTTCGAAGCAGGCATTATTTAATAGTCTATTTATTGATTATCTGGACAATAATATGCACCAAAGGTCGACAAAAAAAGAAACAATAATGTGTAGCGATGATGTTATTGAAACTATTTTCGGAAGATACAAAAATGAACTGAATCAAAATCCAATGAACGGAGTAACCGATATGGTGTTGATAATTCCTGCGATGACATCAAAACTGAATCAGGAAGAAGTAATGAAAGCGATAGACGGAAATACGGTAGCAGAGATAAAACAATGGCAAAAAGATAACTTGTGTGATTCATTGTCCGTCAAGCGAAATGAGTTTTATAATGTGAAAACGGTTGGTTAATTTTTTTTTATAAACCCCGATTTATGCCACCCCACCTGAAAGGGCGTAATCAATTTTTTTCCAAAATATCATTTCATCCTATAATTGATTACGCCCTTTCAGGGCTTAGTTTTTAGGAAATTACGTTACACAGGGCAACGCCCTGTGCTATTGATTGCGGGCTTTCAGCCCTTTACCGTTATTCTCTGATTACAATTATACATTGAAGAAATGAATTTATGCGTTTTCGGACAGACACTAATTAGCTACACTGCTCTCCGCTTCGCTACGGGGCAACTCATAACTCATAACACAATAGGGGTTGAAATGGAAAACGTATTAAAAATAAATGCAGGCATAGCCTGCTCGGATAGAGCGAACGAGGTAGAACCTCGTCCGAACGGAGACAATTCTTTCTTTTTATCTCAATGATTAATCACTAATGCTGAGTACGCTGAATAGGATTGTTTATCAGTTGTTTCCTTTTTGCGTGGAGATAAAATATCTTTGTCTGAAAAAATATTTCGAGAAAAATAGTATTTATCCGTATTTTTTTTATAATTTTGTACCGAATGTTTTATGGACATACATTATTATTCTATGTGTTTTGGGTCATAAAACCTATTTTTATTCATAATAACAGTAATTAATAAAAAACAAAGAAAATGTCAACAGCAATACCTAGTAAAGATTTTGAATTTAATTTAGCGCAAGAAATAATATCTTCAACAGCAGATAAGAATGCAAAGAAATGGGAATTGGATAGAGATTGGATAGACAATGTATTGTTACCTAAAAAGAAACAATGGAAAGAAGCATGGTCAGCCTATGAAAATCTGGATACACGTACTCCTCTCGTTGTCTTCACCAAATCGGTGATAAAAAAAGAATATGAACCTTTGTTGGAAATTTTAGTATGTAATTTTGAGACAAACATACATGTAACCAATAAAGACAGACGAGAAATGGGTATTTTGAATCCATTTAAAAAACGTAAACTTGTTCCCCCTCCTGAACTTCATCCGGGTTTTATAATAGGAACGAGTATTGTTCGGTCTGTAACTATTCACTTTTTTGATAAAGAATCCCAGCTGTCTCACAGACCTCACGGAGCTTCTGGAGTAGAATTGCAATGGGAAGTACGTGATAATCCACCTGAAGATGCAGATAATTTAATGAGTTCTGCGTTCAGAAAACGTCCACCTTTTGTACTTTATTTTGAAGAAAAAGATCGTGGTAGAACGATTTATCTTCGTCTTCGTTGGAAAGGTAATACAGATGGATACAGTCCATGGAGCGAAATAGTTACTGCTATTATTCCATAAATGGAACAAGATCATTTTAAACAGGCGCTTCACGTACAGGAAGGTGTAGAACAACCGTCAATTGTAAATCCTTATCTGGATTTTTCCAAGATAAAGAAAGTTTCATTGTTGGACAAACAAGCATATATTGACGGTATTTTAAGTGGCGATAGAGTAGTACTCAGTCAGGCAATTACCTTGTTGGAAAGTAGTAAGCACGAACATTATCAATTATCACAGTCCATATTGGACGCCTGTATTCCCTATTCTGGCAAGTCTATGCGTGTAGGGATTACAGGTGTTCCGGGCGCAGGTAAAAGTACGTTTATAGAAGCCTTTGGAAAATACCTTACAGGCTTGGGTTATAAGTTGGCAGTCTTGGCAATAGACCCAAGCAGTGAGCGTTCCAAAGGAAGTATTTTAGGCGATAAAACCCGTATGGAAGAACTTGCGATTGATAAAAATGCGTACATTCGTCCTTCGCCTTCTACGGGTTCTTTGGGAGGCGTTACACGCAAAACTGCAGAAATACTTATTCTGTGTGAAGCCGCTGGGTTTGATACTGTCTTTATTGAAACCGTTGGCGTTGGTCAGTCCGAAACAGCCGTTCACAGTATTGTTGATTTCTTTATGCTCTTGATGATTTCGGGCGCGGGAGATGAATTGCAGGGAATAAAACGAGGAATTATGGAGATGACAGACGCAATCATCATCAACAAAGCAGACGGAGACAATATAGAAAAAGCAGAATTTACGCGTAACCAGTATGCCAATGCTTTAATGTTGTTTCCTCCTTCGCCTTCGGCGTGGAAACCTCCCGTATTAACGGCTTCCTCCCTGCATAAAATTGGGATGGAAGAAATTTGGCAAATGATACTCGCTTACAAAGCCCACGCTACCCAAAACGGATATTTTGAACAGAATAGAACTAAACAACTGCAAGACAGATTTCGTCGTTTTATGGAAGGAGAATTATTAGACCGTTTTTATTCCGATGTTGCAATCAAAGAATCTATAAAACAATATGAACGGCTTATTGCAGAAAAGAAAATTACACCCTATACAGCAGGAAATATTGTACTTGAACAGTACTTACAAAAGTAATAATTAAACTATGCGTGTTGTCATACAGCGAGTAGAAAAAGCAAAGGTTAGCATCGACAAAGAAGTACATTCGTCTATTCAAAAAGGACTGTTAATACTGTTGGGTATAGAAGCGACGGATAACGAAACAGATATCGAATGGTTGTGTAAAAAGATTGCCTGTTTGCGCATCTTTGATGATTTAAATCAGGTGATGAATTTTTCTGTGTGCGATGTTAAGGCGGAATGTTTGGTTGTAAGTCAATTTACATTGTTTGCTTCTACAAAAAAAGGCAATCGTCCTTCATATATTCGTGCTGCACAACCCGAAATAGCCATTCCTCTCTATGAAAAATTTATCGAAATACTAATTCGCATTACACAATTGCCTGTCAAAACAGGTAAATTTGGCGCCAATATGCAGGTAGAACTAATTAATGATGGTCCCGTAACTATTATCATGGACTCAAAAAACAGAGAATAATGAAACCTTTCCTTTTACAAATAGCCGAGTATATAAAAGCAAATTATGCTAAAGACTTGTCCAATATCTGTATTGTTGTTCCGGGCAAGAGAAGTATTGTTTTTTTGAAAAAATATTTAGCGTCGCTGTATGAAAAACCGTTTTTTGCCCCTGCTTTTTTCTCGATAGAAGATTTTTTTTCTTCGATTACAGGCATCAGTATGGCGAAAAAAGAAGAACAATTGTTGATGCTCTATCAAATACATCTGTCGCTAATGGCAGACAAAAAAGAAAAAGAACAAACGCAATTGCATGAATTTTCAGGGCATGCTCAATTGATGATTAATGATTTCAATGAAATAGATACTTCCCTTTCCGATACCGATATTTTGTTTTCATCTTTATATTCCATAAAGGAACTTAGTCTTTTCGGAAAACAGGAAGAAGAACTTACCGACTTTCAAAAAAATTATTTGACTTTCTTTAAAGAATTATCCATTTACTATAAACAGTTTACGAATAATCTTTTGCAGCAAAATAAAGGGTATCAGGGATTGATATATCGCAAAGCTGCCGAAAATATATCCCTGTACATAGAAAAACTTCATTACTCAAAATATATTTTCACAGGCTTCAATGCTTTGACAAAGGCAGAAGAAGTCGTTGTTGAATATCTTTTAAATGAAAATAAATTAGACTATCTCATAGATGCTGATGCGTTTTATACAAAAGATAAAATTCACGAAGCAGGCAGATTTATCAGACATGTTCAGAAGTCGATTTTCAAAAATCAACCTTTGCCATTCATGGGGAATTATTTTGCAGAAAGTCCTAAAAAAATTCACATTATTGGTCTACCTCAATCCGTTATACAGGCAAAGTTTCTAAATGAAATATTAGAACAAATTCAAGTGTTCGATAATACATTGGAAAATACCGCAGTTATTCCAGCAGATGAAACATTACTTTTGCCTGTTTTACACTCAATCGACACAACAGATGTCAATATAACAATGGGATACCCCGTAAAGCGAACTGTATTGTATCAATTGTTAAGCAATTATTTGATTGCATTGGAAAATAGAGACAAGTTTAATCGTAACTCGCTGCAAAGGACAAATATAAAATTGTATCATAAAGATTTATTCATCTTTTTCAATAATCCATATATCCGCAGTATAACAGAAAATAAAGAAAATCATCAAACAGATATCTCCGAACTACTGCAAAAAAAAGCAAGACTGTTTTACGCAGAACAGGATTATAAGCAATTAACAGTAAGTCTTTCACCTCATTTGCAGACATTGTTTGTTGAATTGTTTTATTCTCCCAATACGGTTGTATCTGTATGCAAGCAGGTACAGGCATTGCTTCTTGAAATACAGGAAAACATATCATTAAACTTTATTCAACAGGAAACATTGCATTTGTTACACAATTATATAGATGAGTTGCAAAATAATATATCTCGATTCATGTCGATTGATATTACATCTTTTCGTTTCCTGTTTGAAAATTATATTTCAGAACTTTCCATATCGTTTCAAAGTGATGCTACAACAGGTTTGCAAATATTGGGACTCTTGGAAACCAGAACGCTTGATTTTAAAAATATAATACTCTTATCGGTTAATGAAAATATTCTTCCCGCAGGAAAAGCAACAAATTCCTTCATCCCCTACGACGTTAAAACGCATTTTGGGTTGCAGACATATAAAGGAAGAGATGCCATTTTTTCCTATCATTTTTATCGTTTGTTGCAACGGGCAGAAAATGTATATCTTTTATACAGTCTGGATGCAAGAAAAGGAGATATGGAGAAAAGTCGTTTCATTTATCAACTTAAAAACGAATTGAAATCATTCAATAACATTGAAATAGCAGAAAATATAATTGCTTACCCGCCTATCAAGACGGAAGCTGAAACGTTTTTTTGTATCAGGAAAACAGAGAAAATACTCGCAGAATTAAAACAACAGAAATATTCGGCGTCTTCCATCAGTACCTATTTGGAATGTGAGTTACGTTTTTATTTTCGATATGTTCTTAGGTTGGAAGAAAAAAATATGGCTACAGTAGAGGATATGTTGCAAAGCGATACTATTGGAACAGTTATTCATAATGTTTTAGAAGCTGCGGTCGAAAATGGACATTTTAAACGGATGAATAATGCCGAAATAGAACAGAGTGTTTGTACTTTTATCTGCAAGAACGACAAACTGAAATTGACAAAAGAAGATTTGCTTTATGAAAAGAATTATCTTGTGTTTCAAATTATCGTCAAATATATTGGCGCGTATATAAAATACATACAACCTTCTGAAAAGGACTTTATTATTGAACAAACCGAGCAAAAATTAGAACAAACGCTTTTAGTAGACAATACCCTTATTGCTTTAGAAGGCTATATTGACAGGGTAGATTTACGAAACGGCATCAAACGTATTATTGATTACAAAACAGGAAAAATAAATGATACAGACCTGAAACTAAAAGATATGGAAACTGTTTTTGACGGTAAACATGCCAAAGCTTTTCAACTGTTGTTCTATGCATATTTATACTATAAACAATACAAATCGAACTGTTTGGAAGCCGAAATCGTTTCATTCCGAAATATACGTACTCCTTATATACTATCCATTGACAAGGGAACAAAATTATCCGAAAACATGTTATCCTGTTTTGAAGACGTTTTAATTCAAATCATCGGAGCAATACTCGACCCAGAAACACCATTCACCCAAACAACTAACCCCGACAAATGTAAATATTGTCCATACAAAGACTTCTGCAGAAAATAAGGATATGCTCCGTAAAAGCAGCGGAGCTAATCTCCTGCCCTAAAACGCGTTGTCGGATGGGGGATTAGCTCCGCTGCTCTCCGCTTCGCTTCGGGTGCGGGTCAAGCCTGCAATGACGGCGTTATGTCAACTTTATAGACAGACTCTAACTATTGATTTCCTAATGCTACGCATTAGATTTTTTGAAGCAAAGTTTACTCTTTTTTCTATTGCGTAATTTCAATTAAAAAAGTGTTACCTTTGCAATGTCATTTTTAATACTCAATACACATGGAGACAAAAATACCAAAACGCATACCATACGGCAGTACAAACTTTGAAAGTATAAGAACGGAAAACTATGTTTACATAGATAAGACACAATATATTGAATTATTGGAACAGGAAAATAACAAGAATTTGTTTTTGACTCGCCCACGTAAATT
>JAIROC010000161.1 GCA_031257735.1 Bacteroidales bacterium
GCCATCGTCGAACTCTACGCCTTCGACGCTTATGGTAATGCCATCGGTTTCGACCCATCTGTTGCGTTAACAGAATTCCTGTACAGCGGTGAACAATTCGATTCAAAAATTGGACAACAATATTTACGGCAACGATATTATGATCCCGCGACAGGGAGATTTAATAGGCTTGATCCGTTCTTTGGTGTACTCATTGAACCATTATCGTTCAATAAATATCTTTATACTCATAGTGATCCAATAAATAATACAGATCCAAGTGGTAAGTTTATCCCAATTCTTGCCTATTTGGGCATCGTACTTGGAGGCGGAATTATTTGTGCTGGTCTTGGTGCTATGGATGCTTGGTTAGGAAATGAGTCTAGCTCTAATATTTGGTATGCTGCTGGTGTTAATTTTGCGATAGGTGCAGCAGCCACCGCAGCAATAGTACCTTTAGCCATAATGGCAGCACCTGCTCTCACTGCGGGAGCTACCGCAGGGTCTTTATATGCATTTACGGCACTTTTTCAACTTCAGATGTTTGGTATGGCTTTGGGGCTATTTGGAACCCTTGAGTCAATAGCACATGGTCGATACAAGCAAGCTGGTTTTCGTGCTTTTACTACTGTAGGAGGTACATGGCTTGGATTTAGAGGGTTGTTTGGTGTTAAAATCGGAAATCAAAAAATCAATATTAGTGCTACAGAAGAAGCATTGGAAGCCAATATTGCAGCCAAAGAGCTTGCCAAAGATGCTGCTCTATATTCAGAAATGTATAGAGATACACTTGATGCCACAGTTACTGCATTTATGAAACCTTCACATAGTAAACCTGCGAGAATAGGCACAATGTATGATCCAATTACAAAAAATAAAATTACTATGAGTAGCTACGATGCGAATCTTCCTCCGATTGAAATGATACCACAAGAATGTTTAGATATGCTAAATAAATTAGGGGGCTTGTATGCAAAAATTACGATAGATGGACAAGAATATTCTGTAGGAACCTGTTGGGAATTTAAAGCATTTGTTCATCTTAAAATAAAAAATCCTGCATTACAGCCAAGCCAGGTCAAATATACTAAATCCTATATGCCAAGAACATTTAAGCCTGATGATCCATGTCCTGTATGTCAAAGTATGTTTGGAACCGATGGTCTAATACCAGAACAATGAATTAGTGATATTATTCCATAAGTCTGTTTTATGTAAAATTTACACAAAACTTTTTCGATTATACTTTATTTTTGAAAAATACATATCATTCATAGACTTATTTAACACCGTTTACTGTTCAATGAATAATTTTTTCATAGAAAGATACAAAAATGGATTTTTTTACAGAAAGTGAATTGGCGTGTCTTGATTTAGACTGGTGGGCTATGGACATGAATGGCTATATTGGTCATTTTACTACAGCTGGAGTAGCTCCTTTTCCTCATCAGCTGAAAATTTCCTCACATCATTTACTATGGAATTATTTCTTTGAAACAGCATTAGTTCGTGGTTTTGCCTATGAAAGTTCAGAATGGGAAAAAATTTCTGGTGAAGTGGTCAAAGCCCCTTTTCCGATGAAATCAGTTGATATTGCTCGTAAACTTTTGCTTAGTTCATACCAATTCATGGGTGAACGCGGTATGTTTTCTTATGCAGGATACATGCCCAATGGTAGGAATCAATATTTTCGTCTTATTGTTCCATCATCTCCATTAACAATAGATATGTTACCTCAAGACATCAAAGATATTATTCAGGAAATTACCTTTCCTGTTTCATTTTCGCAAGCCCGCATCATCACGAAATATCTGATTACCGAAAAACAGTAAAATAAACGGATATTTTTGAAACATAGTAATGATTCCCCAAATATTCAGTAAGCAATTCATATTTGTATAACGATATTATTGGAAATATGATTTCATAGTAAATATAAGGAGTTTTGGCGTTGTCTGTTGATCTGCTGTTTTGTGAAGGGGGTACACAAAGTTATGATATACGGATACTCAGTAAATTACTGCCGTTATCTTGTCGGGTTATTGCGGGTGGTTCATCACGAGGTTTGCGCAAACGTATTGACCACGCTCGGCAATTTTATGAAACGAAATCTGTATTCGCAATCCGTGATCGGGATTTTCCTAAAAAGTGGACAGGAGTGTCTCAAAAAGTTTTAGATTGGATTACGCCTGACCATTTAGGGGAGTTGAAACAGTGGGGATGGATATGGGCAAGACGGGAAATTGAAAATTATCTTATTGATCCAATAATTGTTCAAAAATCTCTTGATGTTCATGTGCAACAAAAAATCTCCGATGTTAGCTATTTTAATTTAGAAGAATATATTTCTGCACTCAATTCCGCCAGAGATTCAATAAGGATATATCAAGCGGCAAGAACTGCATTAACACAGGCAGGAAAACCTAGTTATTTACGTACCAATTTTGGTAAAGCAAGAGGAAAATATAATTATCGTTTTCCACAAAAGCGAGATATATTATCATGCGAACAGGAAATGAAAAAAATGTTTCAAACTCGAAATAAACAGATCATTACAATAAATGAAACACTTGAAAATTTTCACCGGATTTTTGAAGAAGAATGTTCGTTTGGCAAACCTCGTTACAATGATTATCTATATGCTTTTTCGGGAAAAGATATTTTATGGGCAATGGAAGATTGGTTTGCCAAAATAGGTTTAAAAAATAATATCAACTTTCAAGAAATTATTTTAACAGGAATTGAAAATTCATATGAAGATATTGCAACATGGTGTAATGAATGGAAAAACCTATTTGATCTATGTGTGAAATAGACGGATTTTCTGATCATAAAATTGTTATAACTTAATAACTTATAGTGCAACAACAATAAAACTTCGTCTTGAATTTCTTGAAGGTCGGCTATATCTGCCAATCATTCGTATTGAGCGAATTTAATTTATCTTGCTAACCAGATGATCAATGATCGATCTGCAGACGCAGTACGCATAAGACATAATTTTTGAACAAATTTGTCGTTTTTTACATTATTAAAACGACAATTCATCTCGTTTTTTTGTAGCATTTTCAAAAAATTGTCCCACATTCTATTATCGTACTGAAAATATCAAGGCTTTTCCAAGTTCTGGACAAGCACAGCACACCACATTGGTACTGACCAATGTATTTTTCTTCTTTTTTGTTTTTCTAGAGATTGAGAAATTAACATTTATTGAATTTTATCCGAACTTTTGCAAAAGTTTAGTAATAAATAATTTTTTATTATTTCTTTACATCATTTTCTGAAAATCACCCTAAATTCAATTGTTGTATTGAAACTTCTAATGTTTTTCGATTTTTTGGGACATGTATACACCAATGTATATAACAAATGCCAATAAAATTAAAAGTATTAGAAGGAAAATTAGTAAAAGTAATCTATAACACGGATATATTACTATTTTTAAGTGATATAAAAACAGTATTGTAATAGCAAGCATTACCAATATAGGAAATAATAGCATGATAATGTACTCATCTGCATCACAAAAAGACTTTGGAAGTTTTTTTGCGATTTTAAGTTGATTTTCTTTCTTATTAACTCTACCACCATATTTAAATCTCTTATACAATGCATTGCAATATTTTAATTTCTTAAATCTTTGATATTGTGAAGATTTAAAATATGTCCAGTAAAATGAAAAAATAAAAATAAAAAAAATAGGTATATTGTGCAACAAGAAAGGTGAAGAATCATTTACTGTATTTCTACGATATAGATCAAACATCATGTCGGTTTCATCTAAAGTAATTAGTGTAATTATTTCGAAAAGATAGAGTGCTAAACAATACAAAAAGAATGACAAAAGCATTCCAATAAAAGATAAAATTATAAATTTAATCATTGACATCGTTTTTATAAAAAATCGGTAAAAGTTAGTGAAAAAATTATTGGATTAATCAAGATTACTTAATTGTAGATCATTTTCTCCATTTAAATATCGAACTAATCCTTCCATAATAACCTCTACTTCACCTGCACTAATATCTTTTTTGTAGCCATAATACCCTGCAACATTAAGTGCGTTTTTCATACTATCATTTTTAAGTGCCCGACAACTAGCAGCGAAGATTTGTAAATTATGATTTGTAATTTTTCCATTCAATTCATTCGCTGTTAACCACTTTTCATCTATATCAAGAGTTCCACCGCCTTCAAAATCAAGTGTTTTTTCTATATCTAATAATATTGTTCCTCCCAAATTAAATCCTGCGAATTTTTGTCCATTTTTATCGATGTATTCGCCCACTTGGTAACGCCCTAGCCCATGGGCTACAACTAAAATAGCATCATAATTACCTGAATTGCATATTTGAATAAATTCATCTTCTGATGGAAATGAAAAAATATTTGCCGTATGCCCAGCATTATTTACAAGTTCAGAAAATTGCTCAAGGGAAATTAAACCTGCTAAAAAACCAAAATACATCGGACCAAGGTCACCATACACAATCGCAACTCTTTTTTGTGTAATATTAGGCGAGGATCCAACTTTTTTAACACCCCAACTCCTCGTTCCAGCTCCCCAAGCCCATCCTCCTAGCATCACACCTAAACCTCCAAACATCGAAATACTCATTGCAAGTTCAAAACTACTTGATAATGCTATATCCAATGCCGCAACCCCTATAAAAGCACTTGCCCCTATACCAAGAAAGAGTCCACCAATTCCACCCCAGATAGCTCCTTGTGTTCCTCCCAAATAATAACCTACGCCAGCACCTATTCCTGCCCCAATGATTCCGCCAAGTAACATGAATATTGGAAGCGGAAATAATCCACTTGGGTCTGTATAATTGATAGAATCTGCATGACAATAGAGATATTTATGGAAACTTTGCGGATCATTCAAATTCCCAAAGAACGGATCGAGACGATTGAATCGACCAGTTGCTGGATCATAATATCTTGCACGTAAATACTGTTGTCCAATTTTTGAATCGAATTGTTCACCGCTGTACAGGAATTCTGTTAACGCAACAGATGGGTCGAAACCGATGGCATTACCATAAGCGTCGAAGGCGTAGAGTTCGACGATGGC
>JAIROC010000170.1 GCA_031257735.1 Bacteroidales bacterium
TTAATAGTAGGAGCATCTTTCTTTTTATTGCAACTTGCAAAAACCGAACAAAAGGTAATTAACATTGCACACATTACAAAACTTGATTTCTTCATTTGATTACGTTTTTTATTATTAACTACAATTTTAAATCTGTCTGCAAAGGTAATATTATTTTTGTTTACAAACAATCAAACCGCCATTAGTATATAATTACTATGCGAAAACGTCTACCTAGCGCGAGAAAACGTCTACCTAGCGCGAGAAAACGTCTACCTAGCGCGAGAAAACATCTACCTAGCGCGAGAAAACGTCTACCTAGCGCGAGAAAATGTCTACCTAGCGCGAGAAAACATCTACCTAGCGCGAGAAAATGTCTACCTAGCGCGAGAAAACGTTTACCTAATGCGAGAAAACGTTTATCTACTGCAAAAAAATATCAATAACTCTCGCTTGAACACTTACTATTCAACCGAATACTCATTGAACCATCATAATCATTTTCACTTGTTCCACATATTCATTATTTCTGAACATGCACAACCCTGACATTTTTTAATAATGAATTAAATGAATATTCTTTTGACTTAGCAGGATTCGTATTTTTATACAATGACTTTCCCGTCTTTAAAATTTCCATCAACTGTTCATACAATTCATTTAGAAATTCTCGATTATTTTGTACAATTATTTTTCGTTTGCTTACAATATCAAACTGCAGTTGATTATCACTTATAATTAAAGGAATAGCAGCTTCAAACTGTTCAATAATAATATCTTTAAGTCCAACAGCAACTAATGGTTCTTTATATTTTTTAAGAAAAGAATCCACAATCAATAAATTTTGATGTACACCTTCTGCATCTTTATTCCTAATCTTTTTTCCTAACTGTGTCAATCCAAAATCTTTCGCCGACAAACCCACCGTATTCTTAGCTAAACTAAGATAAGTACGAACTTTATCTATCGGGTCAAGTAAACTGTCCATAGTTCCATATAAACGTTTAGTAATCTTCTTTGATTCATCAGTTTCCACTTTCGGTGAAACTAATTCGCTGACCAAACTTATATTCTTATCAAACCTATCCACATAATCTTGGTCAAAAATAGGTGAAAAAGATTGGAAATCTAATAAATCTCTTATCAAAAGAGATTTTGCATACCCAGCTATAACAGGCAACTCTTCATCTTTACATTTGTAATTACGCATATCTAATCTAGTCATAAACATTTAATTTTTAATATTGTATATCTACTAATCTATATTTTTATTATTAAAATTTCACGCTACAAAAGTACATTTTTTTTCAATACGAAATAAAATTTTTGAAATATTTTTTAACCACAGAGAATATTTAACCACAGAGGACACAGAGGACACGGAGAATAATAATAATAAACTCTGTGTTCTCTGTGCCCTCTGTGGTTAAATATTCTCTGTGGTTAGATATTTAGTAACCATTTTTTATTCTTTTTATTCCGTCTTTCAAGAGAATCACATTAAAATTTATGAGTAATCCTATTCTGAAATCACCAAGTTTTAGGTAAGTAAGTATTTGTGCAATATGTATATCATTAAGCTCCTTAACAGTTTTACATTCAACTACCAAACAATTTTCCACCAATAAATCCAGACGAAAACCACAATCTATTTTTACTTCATCAAAAATCACAGGCATTGGTTTCTCTTTCTCCACAAATAAACCCGTTTTTGTTAGTTTGAAGTATAAACATTCCTGATACACATTTTCTAACAATCCAGGTACTAATCTCTTATGTATTTCTATTGCATGACCAATTACAATTTGCGTTAATTCTGTTTCTGTCATAATCATTCCTATTTGGAATTGCAAAGATAACAAATTTTTTTAACCACAGAGAACATTTTTTTAACCACAGAGAGCACAGAGGACACGGAGAATAATAATAAAAAAAACTCTGTGTTCTCTGTGTTCTCTGTGGTTAAAAAAATATCCTCTGTGGCTAAAAATCTCATCAACAATTCAAAACATATATATCAGAATAAATTTTTTGTGTAAAATAGAAAAGATAATTAATTTTATTCTATCTTTGCCGTTCAAAAATAAAACTAATATGATAGTTAAAACATACGGAAGTTGCATTTATGGTGTTCATGCCAAAACAATCACTGTTGAAGTGAATGTTGATTCTGGTATAAATTTTTATTTAGTAGGCTTACCCGATAGCGCAGTAAAAGAAAGCCAACAACGTATAGATTCCGCTCTAAAATACAATGGTTACAAAATGCCCGGTAAAAAAATCATTATCAATATGGCTCCTGCGGACTTGCGCAAAGAAGGTTCTGCCTACGATTTAACCATCGCTATGGGCATACTTGCCGCCTCCGAACAAATTCAAGCCGACGAATTAGACCGTTATATCATCATGGGAGAATTATCGCTCGACGGCGAACTTAAACCCATAAAAGGCGCTTTACCCATCGCTATCGAATCTCGTAAAGAAGAATTTAAAGGTATTATTCTCCCAAAAGAAAATGCCAAAGAAGCAGCTATCGTAGATAATCTAATTGTTTATGGCGTAAACAATATCAAAGAAGTCATCGATTTCTTTAACAAAGAAAAAGACCTAACGCCTACTGCCATCAATACGCGAGAAGAATTTTATAACTCACTAAATAATTATGAATTTGATTTTGAAGACGTAAAAGGACAGGAAAATACCAAAAGAGCCTTGGAAATAACAGCAGCCGGCGGACATAATGCCATTTTAATAGGACCTCCCGGAAGTGGAAAAACCATGCTTGCTAAACGTATTCCATCCATTTTGCCACCTTTAACCCTCATGGAAGCATTGGAAACAACAAAAATACATTCCGTAGCAGGTAAAATGAACAAAAATACAGCATTAATTTCCGTTCGTCCATTCAGAGCGCCGCATCATACTATCTCTGACGTGGCTCTGGTAGGCGGAGGTTCAAATCCTCAACCGGGAGAAATATCGCTGGCACACAATGGCGTTTTATTTTTGGATGAATTACCGGAATTTAAACGTTCTGTATTGGAAGTAATGCGTCAGCCTTTGGAAGAACGAAACGTTACCATTTCCCGATCAAAAATGTGCGTAGAATATCCTTCTTCATTTATGTTCATCGCTGCCATGAACCCTTGTCCCTGCGGATATTACAATCATCCAAATATCGAATGTAGCTGTCAGGAAGGAACTGTACAACGATATTTAAACAAAATATCAGGTCCCTTAATGGATAGAATTGATTTACATGTAGAGGTAATTCCTGTGGCATTCAAAGAACTGTCCGAAAAACGAAAAGGAGAAAAAAGCAGTGTCATTCGAGACAGAGTAATACAGGCAAGAGAAATTCAAAAAAGTCGTTTCAAAGAAAATAAAGGCATCTATTGTAACGCTCAAATGCACTCAAAATTAGTTACCCAACACTGTAAATTAGACCAATCCTGTCTTGACATACTAAAAACCGCTATGGAAAAATTAGGTCTTTCCGCAAGAGCTTACGACCGTATTTTAAAGGTAAGCCGAACCATCGCCGACCTCGATAATAGCGAAAATATTAATACCTATCACCTCTCCGAAGCTATTAACTTTAGAAGTTTAGACAGAGATAACTGGGGAAATAAATTATGAGTTATGTAGCATAAAGTATGTAAAATATTGTAACATGAAAAGAGAAAAAATACTGATAGTAGATAACAATCAAAAATTTATTGCGTCTCTAAGCAAAACATTAAGCATTTTTAAGCCAAAGGGAAAAGAATTGAAAATTTTGACTGCAACAAGTGAACAAAGCGCTATCGTTTTATTGCAAGATAATTTGGACATCAAAGTGATATTGCTTGCTTATGTAATGGAACATGAAGATTCCGGCAGACGTATTTTCGATTTTGTACGCAAAGATTTGAAAAATGACATAATGCAAATTATTTATCTTACAGAAGGAGTTCCCAATGCCAACCAACAAAAAATTGTAGAAAGAGATTCACCAAATGATTTTATAAATAAAATTTTTGAGGACAAAAACAGAATCCAAACAAGTATTGCAATCGGCTTAGACAACTACAATAAATTAACAGGTTTAACCGCAGAGACTAATATTGCTCTTCAAAAAATTAAAAATTTTGAATCAGCAGCACGTAGAGAAATAGAAGAAAAAATGGGAAAAGGGAAAGTTATATCAAAAGTTTTCGACAAAGTGGAAAAGTACGCTCTATCAAATATTCCCATTCTTATTGAAGGCGAAACAGGAACAGGAAAAGAATTAATTGCGAGATATATAAGTACAATCAGTTCGACAAAAATGACGATTCAAAACTGTAGCGCATTAAATCCCGAATTAGCATACAGCGAATTGTTTGGACATAAAAAAGGAGCATTTACGGGAGCTGATAATGATACGATAGGGATTGTTAAAGCAACGGAAGGTGGAATTCTTTTTTTAGACGAGATTAATTCATTATCTATAAAAGTTCAAATCCAGCTTTTACGAGTAATAGAACAGGGCACATTTATCAGAATGGGGGATACTTCAGAAACTAAGGTAAATGTAAGGATTATCGCAGCAGGAAATGAATCATTTAAAGATTTAATAGCAAAAGGTCTTTTTAGAAAAGATTTATATATACGTTTTACTAAAAAAATCTATCTGCCAACTTTAAAAGAGCGTATTGAAGATATGGATTATTTTATAGATCATTTTCTTTTAAAAGAAAGCAAAAATCAAGGAAAAAAAGTTTTCATTTCTAATGAAGCAAGGAAATTGTTATCGGACTTCCATTGGGAAGGAAATGTACGAGAACTTAAAAATATAATCATAAATCTAGTCATTGAAGTAGATCTTATAGATAAACAATCCAATCAATATGTCATTACACCGAAATTGGTAAAAGAGTGTTTGCAAGATAACGGAGATTTAAGCAACGGCTTACCCAATGAGGAAACGCGAAAAAACAATTTACCTGATAATGTCTTTGCTTGGGAAAAAATACTGGCTATCACACGTAAAGAAGCAATCATCCGTGCCTTAATAGAAACCCATGGAAATAATGAAAAAGCAATTGCATTATTGGGAATATCCAGAATAACCTACTATAGATGGAAAAAAGAACTG